>JAHRWO010000064.1 GCA_019105125.1 Flavobacterium sp. | reverse complement strand
AACATCAATTGTAGAAATTATATCGTAACCATCTACAGGCTCCTATTCATTTACATCAATTAAAGGTTTACACTGATATTTTGCAATATTTTGCATCATTCTGTGGCGATTTTTGCCGGTTAAATAATCGCGAAAAGCGTACTCCAACCCTTTTCCATCTTCGTTTGAACGTTCATAACCGATAGTTCTTTTTGCTACCAAACCAATTGGATGTTCTCTTACAATTTTTTGCTCGATAATCAAACCACCTTTATTAGCTCCTTTATTAAATAATGGAAACGATTTGATTCGCATTTGCTCCGTATAACTCAACTTTTTTGCGATGAATAAATAGCGACTTTTATTCGCACGTGCCTTTTGTAATTTCGCTTGATAATGCCCGGATGATTTTCCGAACATCACTGAAAGTGAATCCGAAAGCGCTTTAATATTCTCTTTAAAAAGTTCAGAAGAAGGTGCTACAGCATCGAAATAAATAGAATATTCTGGAATTGATGTAGCTAATAAACTTCCATCTGCTGAGTACACATTTCCTTTGTTTGCTGGAATAGTGAAATTTTTAACGGTTCTTTCTTTAGCTAACTTTCGGTAATAAGGTCCTTCAACCCATTGAATATTGTTGAGTTTTATCAATATCAAAACAGCCATCACGAGGAACATGAAAGCTACAAAATACATGCGGTACGATATTTTTTTATCTTCTACTGCCATATTTTCAATTTATCCCAAAAACTCTTTTTATTTTCTTTATCTTCAACTACTATTTTCACAGGTGGCACTTCAGAAGGATAGATTTCGCGAGCTTCCATTTTTTTAGCCACTGTAGATTCCATTTTTAACTTCATCAATTCCGAACGACGATCAACAAATTCAGAACGCAGTTCTTTTACTTGATTAGTTAATTCGGTAATTCGGTAATTTTTCGCATCGTATTGATGATTGTTTGCAATAGCCATCATTCCTAAGATTACCAAAAAAACGATGAATTTCCAGTTCTTAAGAGCGTCATCACTTATAAGAAATTTTGCTTTTAGTAAACTGTAGATTCCGTTTTTCATGTATTGCTATATTTTTTCTGCTACTCTTAGTTTTGCACTTCGTGCTCTGTTGTTTGATGCTATTTCCTCTTCTGTAGGAACAATTAATTTTTCAATAATCTTGAAAGGAACTTTAAAATTTCCAAAGAAATCTCTTTCGGGTTCTCCTTCAAACATGCCGTTTCGCATGTAACGTTTTACCAATCTATCCTCTAGTGAGTGATATGAGATAACACTCAGTCGGCCTCCAGGCTTTAGAATCTCTAATGATTGTTCTAAAAACTCTTTCAAAACATCCATTTCCTGATTGACTTCAATACGAATGGCTTGGTATATTTGAGCCAAAATTTTATTACTCTTATGACCAGGTAAAAATTTAGCTAATACTTTTTTCAATTCGTCCGAATTTCGGATTTCTTTATCTTTTCGAGCTGTTACGATTACGTTTGCCATAGCTCTTGCGTTTTTTAACTCGCCATAATCGAACAACACTCTTGCAATATCTTGTTCATCGTATTCGTTTACTACGTGATACGCACTGATATCGCCTTTTTGATTCATTCGCATATCCAATTCAGCATCAAAACGAGTTGAAAAACCTCTTTCTGCTACATCAAATTGGTGTGAAGACACTCCTAAATCAGCCAAAATTCCATCTACTTGTTTGATTCCGTGGAAACGTAAAAAGCGTTTTATAAATCTGAAATTCTCATTAATTAAAGTAAATCGTTCGTCGTCAATTGCATTTTTTAAAGCATCTAAATCTTGGTCAAAAGCGAATAATTTTCCTTTTTCTCCCAAACGACTCATAATTTCTCTCGAGTGACCGCCACCACCAAAAGTAACATCCACATACACACCATCAGGATGAATATTCAATCCATCAACTGTTTCTTTTAACAATACTGGATTATGATATTCCATCTTCGTCGTCATTAAAATTACCCATTACTTCTTCTGCCAAATCTGCGAAATCACCCACAGCGTTTTCAATCGCATTTTCGTATTTATCTTTATCCCAAATTTCGATGATATTGATAGCTGAATTCAACACAATATCTTTATCAATTTGAGCAAAAACCACTAAATCTTTCGGAATTAAAAGTCGCCCTGTTACATCAATTTCAATCATTTTAACCCCTGCTGTAAATCTTCTAATAAAATCATCGTTCTTTTTATTAAAACGATTTAATTTATTGATTTTCAACATCATTTTATTCCATTCCGCCATTGGAAACAACTCTAAACAAGGTTGAAAAACCGAACGTTTCAATACGAAACCATCCTCCAAAGAACCCAATTGTTTCTTTAGCGAAGTAGGCAGCATCAGCCTTCCTTTGGCATCCACTTTACATTCATATGTTCCGATTAATGTTTTCAACTTTTCTTTTTGATTAGAATAAGGACAAATTTAGAAAAATTTTACCACTTTTTACCACAAACTACCACTTTGTTAATAAGTTTTTGGAATTTAAAACTCTGTTTTCCACTTTTAACTTAATATCATTTGCAAATCCTAGATTTAAGAAGGTTTTAACAAATGATAACTATGCAAAAAAATTGAAGCTCGTTTCGTAAAATCCTAACAAAATTGTTGATAACTAACCATTTACAAATGCGTTGAGCTTAAAAATATCTATGACATTTTTTTCTTTAGATTCTTTAAGAAAATAGTATATTTGTCGAACATGAGAATTAACACATCAAGTGGCATTTATGTTAAAAAAAGAAAAGAAATATACTTATTTTGAAGCTGGCGAAGGAACCCCAATAATCATTCTTCATGGTTTGATGGGCGGCTTAAGTAATTTTGATGGTGTAGCTAATTTTTTTCCTCCTAAAGGATACAAAGTGGTGATTCCTGAATTACCTATTTACACTCAAAACATTTTAAAAACTAACGTTAAGGCTTTTTCCAAATTCGTTAAAGACTTTGTGGTTTTTAAAGGATATGACAAAGTTATCTTACTTGGAAACTCATTAGGAGGACACATTGGATTATATTTCACCAAAATGTACCCTGAATTAGTAAAAGCTTTAGTAATTACAGGAAGTTCAGGCTTATATGAAAGTGGAATGGGTGAAAGTTACCCAAAACGCGGTGATTACGAATACATCAAAAAGAAAGCAGAAGATGTATTTTACGATCCAGCGATTGCAACTAAAGAAATTGTTGATGAAGTTTTTGCTACAGTAAACGACAGAATCAAATTGATTAAAACGTTGACAATTGCTAAGAGTGCAATTCGTCATAATATGGCAAAAGATTTACCAAAAATGACCACTCCAACCTGCATAATTTGGGGAAGAAATGATAAAGTAACCCCTCCAAATGTAGCGGAAGAATTTGACAGATTATTACCGAATTCAGAATTGTTTTGGATAGAAAAATGCGGACATGCTGCCATGATGGAGCATCCTGAACAATTCAATGAAATTCTTTTTAATTGGTTACAAAAAAATAATATATAATGGTTCCCCTTTTTGGGGAATTTTATTTTAAATACTATGAAAATTAATACCGCCGAATTTATTGTCAGTAATTCAGAAGTAGATAAATGTCCGAAAGAACGTTTACCTGAGTACGCTTTTATTGGTCGTTCCAATGTAGGAAAATCATCATTGATTAACATGTTGACGAACCATAAAAATTTGGCAAAAACCTCATCAAAACCAGGAAAAACGCAATTAATCAATCACTTTAAAATCAATAATAATTGGTTTTTAGTAGATTTACCGGGTTATGGTTATGCTAGAGTTTCAAAAAAGACAAAAGCTGTTTTCCAACAATTTATAACAGATTATTTTGAAAGACGCGAGCAATTAATTTGCGCTTTTGTATTAATCGATATTCGTTTAGAAGCCCAAAAGATCGATTTGGAATTTATGGAATACTTAGGCGAAAGCGAAATTCCGTTTGCGATAATTTTTACGAAAGCAGATAAAATTGGAAAAACAAAAGTAGCTTCTCACGTTGCGGCTTATAAAAAACAAATGTTAGCCAACAACTGGGCCGAAATGCCTCAATATTTTATAACCTCATCACTAGAAGCTACAGGTAGAGATGCTATATTAGAGTATATTGATCAAATCAACGAAGATATTTTTAAAAATGAAGGCTTTTAAATTTTTGATTTTAGTATTTTTATTTTCCTCATGTAATCTACCAAAATATTACTTTAAGGACGATTCGATAACCACTGGTGTTGATTTTTCTGAAGGAAAATGGCTATTAGACAGAATTCAAACCTCCAAAGAAAATGAGGACAAACTTACAAAAATGACAACCGATTTTTTTGAAAAAAAGTTAGACCAAAGGTTTAATACTGTTTTTAATGAAAAAGTATTAATTTCTCAAAAAAATAATTTTCCATTAAGCAGTGAAGAATTAAAGCAAATTAAAATAGGCACTAATTATGATTTCTTCATTCAAATAAAATCAGGGAATTCTAAAAATGAATTAGGCGCCATCGATACAACACCTGCAAGATTCAAAAGCAACCTTACCAATGAAGCTTCAATACAACTCATTATTTACGATTTAAATACTCAACAAGTTATTTACCATAAAAACGCCTTTGGGGTTACTGGAAATCCTGAAAAGAGCAACAATGATGTTACCTTTTCAAAATCATCTCAGAGTTTATTGTTTGGCTCTTTGAAAAAGATTTTTAAGGATTTAGATGAAAAATCCATACTATAAAAAACAAAAAAGTCGCTATTTCTAGCGACTTTTTTTTATGCTTTTAAATCCATTTTTTCGGCGAAGTACTCACAGAAATCTCTCATGGTATCAGACATTTTCTCATCGGCAGTGGCGCGTTGAAAAGTATCGGCCATGGCAACTAAAGTTTGATGGAAGAATTGTTTCATTTCATCTACTGGCATATCTTTTGTCCATAAATCAATACGAAGCGTTTCTTTAGCTTTGCTATCCCAAACGGATAACAACATTGCTTTAGCTTCTTCTTGTTCCACACCACCATCTTGAGCAGTCCACAATAATTTCTCTGGAATATTATTTTCGTCTAATGCTACGGTAATTTTTATATCTGACGTTTTCATTTAATTAGGGTTTCTTGGGTTTATATTTTGAATTATCAAAGATGGTTTTAGCATCCATTGCTAACAATTGCTCTAAGGTTACTTTTTCATTGTTTTCCATGTAGCTTCTTACGATTTGCCAACCTAGCCATTGACCCACTCTTCCTGGTGTTTGATTATCAATTTCTAAATAAAATTTTGAAAAAGGCGCGGGTTTTATAAAACGTAATTCATTTTTAGAATTGGTATCGAATAATAATTTATTTTCTATAAAATGGCTCCACATGAAATATTCGTTTTCTTGGCAAAATTTAATTTGCATATCGGTGTAACCAATTTTATCTGCATCCGAATAAAACGGAATCAATTTGTCTTTTACATACAATTCTTTTCCGTAGTAAATCATAGCAGAAAGTAACGTTCTATCGGTTGGAGGTGCAATTTTACCATAACAAAAGGTCGAGACTAAATCGGGTAAAATTTGATTTGGTTCCAAACTTTGCTTTTTATATTCAGGAAAATCAACATAAAAACGATGTTCTTTACCTAAATAACAATCTAATGAAACTAAAGCTAAAGTATCCACATAAAAGGATTTGGCTTCCGTATCCACTTCATTAATTAAAGTAATAACTCTTGGTGTTTTAAATTTCGGAAAATAATATTGCACATAAGCAAACATCTTTTCCATATCCGTTTCGATTGGACCAAGAGTGGGATATTTCATTTGAACTTCCTTGTACAACTCTTGCAATAAAGGATTCTTAATTTTGTTAACCCAAACCGAATCCGGATTTCCTGCCGGAAAAAAGAAAGGATATTGCGCTTTAATCTTTTGTAAATCCTCTGGCTTTGATTGATAAAATACTTGGTCAAATCGCTCCACTTTGAATTCAACCGGAATTTTTGCAACCGCTTCTTCCACCTTACTTTCTTCTTTACAAGAGAATAAAGAAATAGCAAAAAGAGCAAATAATAATTTCTTCATATTGTGTATTTTTAATACTTTTATAAACCAAAATTGATTTGCAAATATACAGTTATCGACACATAAATTTTCATAAAAAAATGACAAATTCCAACCACTTTCAAGCAGAAAAAATCAATCAATTTATAGTAAAATGGTTATACGATTATGCTATTAACGCAAAAGTTAAGGGGTTTGTTGTGGGCATCTCAGGTGGAATTGATAGTGCTTTAACTTCTACTTTATGTGCACAGACCGGTTTGCCTACTTTGTGTATTGAAATGCCGATACACCAAGCGGAAAGCCACGTGAATAGAGCGAATGAACATATTGATCAATTGAAAAAGCGTTTCCCAAATGTTTTTAACTCAAGAGCGGATTTAACTCCCGTATTTGAAAGTTTTAAAAATCAAGTTCCTTCTAGTGAAAACGAAGCTGTTTTGAATTTATCACTTGCCAACACTCGTGCTCGTTTGCGAATGACTACTTTATATTATTTTGCAGGTTTACACGGATTTTTAGTTGCTGGAACAGGAAATAAAGTGGAAGATTTTGGTATTGGATTTTTTACAAAATATGGCGATGGAGGTGTAGATATAAGTCCAATTGCGGATTTAGTTAAGAGTGAAGTTCGTTTGCTAGCTTCGTATTTACAAGTTCCAGAAAGCATTCTAAACGCCAAACCTACCGATGGATTATTTGGTGATAACAGAAGTGATGAAGATCAAATTGGAGCTAATTATGACGAATTAGAATGGGCTATGGAACAGGTTGAAAAAGGAAAAACTACAGAAGATTTTTATGGTAGAGAAGCAGAAGTAATTCAAATTTACAAAAGATTAAATACCATCAATCAGCATAAAATGAACCCTATACCTTTTTGTAAATTGCCCGAAAACTTTTAATAATCATTCTATTAATTAATAAGTGTTTACATTTTTTTTAGTAACTTTGGTATATTAAAAACCATTAATATTTTAGTTATGATTAAAATATGTATAGCAGATAGTTTACCCGTAGTGGTTCAAGGATTGCAGTCTTATTTTCATGGAAATAGCAAAATAGAAATTACCGCAACCGCTAATCACTTAGAATCTTTACTAACTACCTTAAACAGTAAACACTTTGACATTGTTCTTTTGGATGTTGCTCTTGACGGATTATCAAGTATAAGAGACATTAAAAGTTTACTAAAAGATTTTCCTAAGAGTAAAATTATACTTTTTACTAACGTTTCCGAACAAATGTATGCTGCCACAGCAATAAAAGCAGGAGTTTCAGCTTATGTTTCAAAAAGAAGTTCGCTAAAAGAATTAGAAAGCACTATTGAGAAAGTTATTGAAGGTAAAGTAGTCTTCAGCGAATCTGTAAAGAGAAGTATTGAACTTCTTAGTAAAGGGAAAAAATCAGAAAGATTGTTTAAAAAATTATCTACTAGAGAGATTGAAGTGCTGCGCTATCTAAACGATGGTAAAAAAAATAAGGAAATCGCTCAAATTCTTGGACTAGATGAAAAAACAATCAGTACTTATAAATTACGTTTGTTAGCGAAATTAAATGTGACTAACTTAGTTGATTTACTGAAAAAAGCTAAAGATTTAGATATTATCTAGTTGTATCTTGATAAAACTCTTCCTAAGCTTTTTGAAAAAATATGCGTAAGCCCCAAGTAAGCCATAACCATTTCTAATGTCTCGGAATTATCAGATTGTTCCCTGTTTGAAATATTGTTTTTCAAGTCATCGATAATTCTATTTACTAAATACCATCGTAAGGTGATGATCGTTTCTGTTACGTATTGACTGATAGTCGCCTCTTTTTGTTTTACATATATTTGTTGTACTTCCCAATTGTGCAATACCTCACGCTCTTCATTCATTAGAATGGTGGTGACTTCTTGCGATAATTCATCAGGCAATTGCATCAAGTATTTATCCAACTCAAACACTTCATTTTCATTGAAATACGCAATTAAGTGATTGTAAATCGCTTTGAAAATTGGATTCGCTAATTCTACTTCATCCTCTTGCAAACTCAGATAAATACGTTGAAAAACTTTATACTTATTTTGCTCTTTTACCTCAATTGTTTCACCTTCTTCATTTTGAGCCAAAATGGTGTCTTCAAATTCTGCTTCTTTATCTCCATACAACAATAAAATCTGAATAATTTTGTGTTCCAATTCGTATTGAATATCAACTTGCGTGGGTTGGGCAATATCGTTTCTTACAACTTCAAACGCCTTTTGTTCCTCTTTAAATTGCTTATTAGCTTCCGATAAATCTTTCTTAACTAATTGCGCTAAGGTATTGAAAAGTACATCTTCGGAAATATCCATGATTCGGGAACATTCCTTTATGTAAACTTCACGTTTAATTCGGTCTGGAATTTTAGAAATACTAATAACCATATCGCGAATTAAATCGGCTTTTTTAATTGGATCATTTTTAGCTTCTTGCATCAATAAAGACGCTTTAAACTGAATGAAATCTTTGGCGTTATCTTCGAAATATTGCAACAAATCTTCATACGATGTTTTTCTCGCAAAACTATCCGGGTCATCACCATCAGGAAACGTACAAACTTTTACGTTCATCCCAGCTTCCAAAATCAAATCAATACCACGAATTGACGCTCGAAGTCCGGCAGCATCACCATCAAAAAGTACGGTAATATTAGGCGTTAAACGATTAATTAAACGAATTTGATCAGGTGTTAAAGCTGTTCCAGAAGAAGCCACAACATTTTCAATTCCGGCTTGATGCATTTGGATAACATCGGTATACCCTTCAACTAAATAACAATTGTTCAGTTTGGCGATAGATTGCTTCGCATGGAAAATTCCGTATAAAACTTTACTTTTGTGGTAAATGTCACTTTCAGGTGAGTTTAGATATTTTGCAGCTTTTTTATCATTGGTCAAAATACGACCACCAAAACCCAAAACACGTCCGCTCATACTTTGAATCGGAAACATCACGCGACCTTTGAATCGGTCAAATTGTTTGTCTTCCTTAACAATTGAGAGTCCAGTTTTCTCTAAATATTCTAATTTATATCCTTTTCCTAGTGCTTCTTTGGTAAAAGCATCCCAAGTTTCAGGCGAATATCCTAATCCGAATTTTTTAATTGTATCAGAAGTAAAACCACGTTCTTTAAAATACGATAATCCGATGGCTTTTCCTTCATCGGTTTCTAATAAC
>JAHRWO010000366.1 GCA_019105125.1 Flavobacterium sp. | reverse complement strand
TCTTTTTTTTCCAAAAGTACTATCAAAAAATGCAATTTTAAAACTTTAACAAAAATTTATCAAACATTTGTACATA
The DNA here is from genome assembly GCA_019105125.1 of Flavobacterium sp. Lineage (GTDB taxonomy): Bacteria > Bacteroidota > Bacteroidia > Flavobacteriales > Flavobacteriaceae > Flavobacterium. The sequence continues at coordinate 6,638 of JAHRWO010000366.1, read as the reverse complement.
CAAATAAAATATTTACTACATTTGTACATACAAATTTTACAACATCAAATGAGAATAGAAGAAATCATAAAACCTAACTCGCCAATGGCACTAGAGAAGAAAACATTACTGAATGTAATGTACACTCAAAATGTCATTTCGGAAAAGTTTAATGAGCTGTTAAAACCATTTGACCTTTCCCCTGAACAATTTAATGTATTACGCATCTTAAGAGGTCAGAAAGGAAAGCCTGCTAACATGTCTATGATACAAGAACGTATGATTGCGAAAACCAGTAACACCACACGTTTAGTTGACAAATTGTTATTAAAAGAATTAGTGCTTCGAGAAGTTTGCCCAAACAATCGCCGTAAGATGGAGATTACTATTACGGAGAAAGGTTTGGAACTTTTACTACAATTAGATCCTTTAGTAGAAGCTCATGAACGTACTTTCTCTAAAAATTTGAGTGTTGAAGAATTAGAATTATTAAACGAATTGCTTGAAAAATTTAGAAATTAAAACCCAAAAATTACTATGACAAATTTTATAGAAAATCAAAAATGGCGTTACGCTACGAAAAAATTCGATGCTACTAAAAAGGTATCAGCAACAGATTTAGAAACTTTAAAAGAAGCTATCCAATTGAGTACGTCTTCTTACGGTTTACAGTTATACAAAGTATTCATCATCGAAAATCCTGAAGTAAGAGCTAAATTACAACCTGTTTCATGGGGACAATCACAAATTGTTGATGCTTCTCACCTATTTGTATTCGCTAATATTGTGGATGTTCAAGACAAACACATTGATGATTATGTTCAAAACATTGCAAACACAAGAGGTTTATCTGTAGAAGATTTACAAGGATATTCTGACTTTATGAAGTCGAAAATTGTTCCGCTTCCTGTGGATAAAAAATCGGTTTGGACCTCAAAACAAACGTATTTAGCTTTAGCCAACCTAATGAATGCAGCAGCCGAATTAAAAATTGACGTTACGCCAATGGAAGGTTTTGAACCAGAACAATACAACGAAATCTTAGGACTAAACGAATTAGGATTAAACGCTTCATTAGTAGCAGCTGTTGGATACCGTCATGAAGAAGACGCAACGCAACACTATGCAAAAGTGAGAAAACCAAAACAAGAATTATTTACTACTATTTAATATAATTAATTAACATTCAAAACAATTTTAAAAATGAAAAATTTCAAATCAATTGCTTTAGCTCTTGTAGCTTTTGTATCATTCGCAGTTAATGCACAAACAAAAAAAGTTGATGTATCTAAAAGTACTATCAACTGGGTAGGTAAAAAAGTAACAGGATCTCACGAAGGTACTATTGCTTTAAAAGAAGGCGCTTTAGTTTTCAAAGGTAAAAAAGTAGTAAACGGAAACTTTACTGTTGATATGACAACTATCAACACTACTGATTTAGATGGAAAAGGAAAAGCTAATTTAGATGGTCACTTAAAATCAGATGATTTCTTCGGAGTTGAAAAATTCCCTACATCTAAATTAGTTTTCAAAACTATTGGCGAAAAAGGTAAAGGAGTTTACGCTGTAACTGCTGATTTAACTATTAAAGGAATTACACACCCAATCAAATTTGATTTAACTGTTGGTGCTAACACAGCTTCAACTACTTTAAAAGTAGACAGAACTAAATATGATATCAAATATGGTTCAGGAAGTTTCTTCTCTGACTTAGGTGACAAAACTATCAACGACGAGTTCGAACTAACAGTTAAGTTAGCGTTCTAATAAAAAGGGAAATCTTGTTATGAAAAACAAAAAGCCTTGAGTAAATTCAAGGCTTTTTTGTATTTACTACTTTTCAATATACACCATAAAAAAAGCTCCGAGTTTCCTCGAAGCTTTCCAATGTTAAGGGTGAAAGACGGGTCTCGAACCCGCGACCTTCGGAACCACAATCCGACGCTCTAACCAACTGAGCTACAATCACCATTTGTTTTGCGAGTGCAAATATAGGGGTTTACTTCTATCTTGCAAAGATTTTTTTTACTTTTTTACTACAATTTTATTTCAAATCACCTAAGCTATTGACAGCCAAATATCTTTCCGTTGTAAAACCTTCGGCATAATCTACTCCTACTAACCTTCCAAGGTCTTGAGCGCGGTAATTTATGCTATCTAAAAAGTTTTTAGAAGCAATTGGCGTAACCGGTTCATTCGATTTTGGATCATAAAATTGCGAACTGTAAGCTAAGACAGATTCCATTTTTTTATCCATAAATTCCGAAATATCAACCACAAAATCAGGTTCGATATTTTGCCATTGAATGTAATGATACACTACTTTAGGTCGCCAAGCTTCTTGCGCTTCGCCATTCAACTCGGTTTTAATTTGTCGCAAACCTGATAAAAAACAAGCATCGCTTACCAATTTACTTCCTTTTCCGTGGTCAATGTGTCTATCTGTAATAGCGTTACACAACACGATTTCAGGTTGGTATTTGCGAATCATTTCAATTACTTTTAATTGATGTGCTTCATCGTTTACGAAAAAACCATCACGCATATCCAAATTCTCACGCACCACAACTCCTAAAATCTCAGAAGCCTTAGCGGATTCCGAATTACGAATTTCCACCGAACCACGAGTTCCTAACTCACCACGAGTTAAATCGATAATCCCGACTTTCTTTCCAAGGCTGACTTCTTTGGCAATAGTACCACTACAACCTAATTCTACATCGTCTGGATGCGCTCCAAAAGCTAATATGTCTAATTTCATTTTCAGTTTATAAGTTTATAGTTTAAAAGGTTTTGGAAACTAAAACATTTCGCATCGTCATCGATTTATTTTCTGTTTCAATGAATTCCTTTTCAGGATTGCTGTCTTTTGTAATGCCACAACCTACGTAAATATTCACAACATCATTTTCTACTTCTAAACAGCGTAAATTTACGAATAAATCGGTTTGATTGTCTTTATTGTATTCTCCTAAAAAACCAGCATAATATTTTCGATTATAGCCTTCATTTTTCAGAATAAAATCAATCGCTTTTTCTTTTGGTAAACCACAAACGGCAGGTGTTGGATGTAACGCATTTATCAAATCATTCGCTTGAAAATCAGCAGTTAATTCACCCGAAATGAATGATTTTAAATGTACTAAATTTCCAGCTTTAACTGTTTTAGCATCAGTAACCATAAGTTCAGTTACTTTGTCTTTTACTTTACCAACAATATAATCCGTTACAAATTGCTGTTCTTCGATTTCTTTGGTTGCCCAAATTACGTTTTCCGAATACAATTGCGTTCCTGCTAAAGCTACAGTTTCAAATTGATTCTGATTAATTTTAACCAATTGTTCCGGCGTGGCTCCCATCCATAAACCAATTTTAGGATGAAAAAACAAATAGCGAAAAGCCGTTGGATAAGTCGAAATTAAATTTTCAAAGGAATCTACAATAGCTATTTGTTCCTTTAGAACAATTTTTCGAGACAAAACTACTTTATCGAAATCACCTTTTTGAATTACAGCAATTCCATCGGAAACTAAATTCTCAAAAGTTGCTTTTTGATCATATCCAGAAGTAAAACTCTCAACCGATTTCGTCTCAAAATTTTCAAAATTTCCTTGCGAATAGGAATTTCCTTGAAACGGAATTACAACTTTTTTTCCTTCATGAAAAGGCATAAATATAAATCCGGCTTGACCGACAAAATCAATAATTTCATCTGTTTGTTGTACAAGTAAAATCCAAACGTTTTCATTTGGTTTTACATAACAAACAAAAGGAGTTTGTTTAGATAAAAGAAGGTCTATTTCTTCAAAAACTTGCATTATTGTCTTCTCGATAATACCATATTCGTTAATTTACATAGCGAAATTAACTTTCCTTCTTCATCTACAATTCTAATTTCCCACAAGTGAATACTTGCACCTTTATGAATGATTTTTGCTGTTGCCGTAACCATTCCTTCTCGTTTACTTTTTAAGTGATTTGCCGAAATTTCGATACCGCGCACTTCTTGTTTCTCTGGATTAACAAACATTAATGAAGCGGCACTTCCAACACTTTCTGCTAAAGCAACTGTTGCTCCTCCATGCAATAATCCCATCGGTTGGTGAACTCTCGGATTTACTGGCATTGTAGCGGTTAAGAAATCTTCACCAGCATCGGTATAAACAATATCTAAGGTATTCATTAAAGTATTTTTGCTCCAATCATTACACAATTGCAACATTTTTTCTCTATCAAACATCATAATTTTATTTTTGGTAAAATTAAGCATTCCGAAGAGAATAATTCAACTGAATTAACGTTTTAATAAGTATTTTAAATCGATTAAGTTTTCAAATTTTTAAAATTAATAATTACATTTACCAAAATTAACTTTACATGCGTCGTTTATTACTTTTAATACTAATTGGATTTGCCGTTTCATTAACTTCATGTCGAAACGATTTTGATTTTGAATCCAGAACAGGTGGTTTAGAATTTTCTAAAGACACTGTGTACCTTGATACCGTTTTTACGAATATTGGTTCCAGTACATATACCTTAAAAGTGTATAATAGAAGTGATAAAAATATTTCAATTCCATCTCTAAGATTAAAAGAAGGAACGGCTTCTAAGTACCGATTAATGGTAGATGGAATGGCAGGTCAAATTTTTGAAAATGTTGAAATTTTAGCAAAAGATAGTATGTATATTTTCGTTTCAGTTACTGCCGAAGTTGCCGATGCTAATCCTACTGATTTTTTATATACTGATCAAATTCTCTTTGGAGAAGAATCTAATCAAAACCACCAAAAAGTAGAATTGGTAACTTTGATTCAAGATGCATATTTTATTTATCCTGGAAGAGTTCAAAACCCTGATGATTCCTATACATATGATGAATTAAATTTAGGCGTTGATGGAAATGGAGATCCTGTCACCATTCGAGGCCGATTTTTAGAAGAAACAAACCCAATGAATGGAAATGAATTGCATTGGACAAATACAAAACCTTATGTTATTTATGGATATGCAGCGGTTCCTTCAAATAAAACGTTAGTTGTAGATCCAGGAGCGAGAATTCATTTTCATGCTGAATCAGGTTTGATCGTGGCTAATAATGCTTCTATTCATGTGAATGGTAGTCCATCAACTACAGCAGCTTTAGAAAATGAAGTTATATTCGAAGGTGATCGTTTAGAACCCGATTTTTCAGAAGTTCCGGGTCAATGGGGAACCATTTGGTTAACGCAGGGTAGTACAAATAATCAGTTTTCGAATTTAACCATCAAAAATGCTACTGTTGGAATTTTAGTTTCAGGTAATGATGGTACTGCTAACCCAACGCTAGAATTAGAAAATACTCAAATTTATAATTGTTCGAATGTTGGTATTCTAGCTAGAACAGGAAATATTGAAGGTAGAAATGTAGTCATCAACAACTGTGGTCAAGTTGCTTTTGCTGGAAGTTTTGGAGGAAATTACGATTTTACACATTGTACTTTTGCTAATTATTGGCCGTCAGCAAATCAAACTGTTGTTGCTTTGGATGACTTCGATGGTACTTCAACTTATGAACTTACTAATGCAAATTTTAAAAACTGTATTATTTTCAGTTCAAGTAATCTTAGTATAAACTTTAAAAAAGCTGGCAATATTTTTAATTTTAATTTTGATAATTGCTTAATTAAATTTGCTGATTTCAGTAATCAATACAGGGATAATCCACTTTATAACTTTTCTAATCAGTTGCTATTTACAAATTGTATCATTTCCAGAAATTCAGCATCGAATAATCCAGATTTTAAAGATGCTCGAAACAATGAATTGATAATTGGTGAAGATTCTGCAGCAAAAGGAACAGCAAATAACACCTACTCTACTTTTAATGATATCTTAAACAATCCAAGAAGTAACCCTTCTGATATGGGAGCTTACAATTGGACAACTTTCGATTAACGAAACAAGTGTTATTATTATTTTGATTGTTCTATTTTTTAGAATAAATTTGCAACTTCAACAACAACAAAATGTACTGACAAGTCGAGACTTGTCCCTACAAATAAAAACACAACTACAATGATTCATTTCTTCGGAAACCAATCCAACACGGTTTTTGCGGTTCAAACGCAAAACGAGATTTCATCAGAAGACATCAACAAATTAAATTGGCTTTTTGGCAACGCACATAAAATAGAAAAATCCGTATTGTCGGATTTTTTTGTTGGACCACGTGCCACTATGATAACGCCTTGGAGTACAAATGCGGTAGAAATTACTCAAAACATGGGAATTTCTGGCATCATTCGTATCGAGGAATTTGAAAAAGTATCAGCCGATTTTAACGATTTCGATCCAATGCTTTCGCAAAAGTATTCGGAATTAAACCAAGAAATTTATACGATTAATATCCAACCAGAACCAATTTTAGATATTGAGGATATTGACGCTTACAATAAATCAGAAGGTTTAGCACTAAGCCCAGAAGAGGTTGAATATTTAAATAACCTTTCTACGAAATTAGGAAGAAAGTTAACTGATTCTGAAATTTTTGCTTTCTCACAAGCTAATTCAGAACACTGTCGTCATAAAATTTTCAACGGAACCTTTGTGATTGATGGCGAAGAAAAACCAACTTCTTTATTCAAATTAATCAAGAAAACATCAGAAACAAACCCAAA
>JAHRWO010000364.1 GCA_019105125.1 Flavobacterium sp. | reverse complement strand
AAGGCTTTTTTGCCTACCAAGATTCTCAGAAAGACAAAGGAATGTTGTTACTTTTGAATTCTGGAATTTTCTATGAATTCATTAAAGTTGACGAATTTTTCACCGAAAATCCAAAACGCTATACGATTGGCGAAGTAGAATTAGGAGTCAATTACGTTTTAATAATTTCAACAAATGCTGGACTTTGGTCATATAATATTGGTGATACGATTCAGTTTACGAGTTTAAAACCATATCGAGTAATCGTTTCGGGAAGAATTAAACATTATATTTCTGCTTTTGGCGAACACGTAATTGGAAAAGAAGTCGAATCGGCTTTAAAAGAATCAATGGAAGGAACTGATGTTCGAGTAAATGAATTTACAGTTGCGCCACAAATCACACCAACCGAAGGTTTGCCTTATCATGAATGGTTTATCGAATTTGAAAATGAACCCGAAAATCTAGAAGATTTCGCATTAAAAATCGATTCCGCCATGCGTAAACAAAACGTGTATTATGACGATTTGATTGTAGGAAATGTGTTGCGAACCTTAGTCATCACAAGTGTTCCAAAAAATGGTTTCCAAGAATACATGAAATCCATTGGAAAATTAGGAGGACAAAATAAATTACCAAGACTTTCAAATGATAGAAAGATTGCGGATTTTTTCACAAGTAATAAATAACTGTTCTGTCATTCTGAACTCGTTTCAGAATCTAAGAGAGAAGCTGAAACGAGTTCAGCTTGACAGAGTTTTAAATAATATATATTTTAATGAATAAGTTTTTAGTTTTTTTTCTTTTTCTCACATTTTCACTTTCCGCCCAAATTCGTGGCGTGGTCAAAGACAGTATTACTGGCGAACCGATTCCGTTTGTGAATATTTGGGTGGAGAATGAAACGGTTGGAACTACTTCGGAATCAAACGGAAGTTTTTCATTGGATATAAAAGAAGAAAAAATGTTGGTTTTTTCGGCATTGGGGTATGAAGTAAAAAAAGCATCTTCAAGGACAGATATAATTTTATTGAAACCAAAAGTTTTTGAGTTGAAGGAAGTGGTTATTGAACAACCAAAATTTAAGAATGAAATTGAAGTAGGAAACTATGAAACAAGTGGTTTTAGAATTGGATTAGGAAATATAAATTCAGCGGTTTATTTTAAACCTTATGATGAAATGATAACACATCCATTTTTAAAAAAAATAAAATTTTTAACCAAATCAGACATTGAAAAAGCAAAAATTAGAATCAAAATTTTAAGTATAAATGCTGATAACTCACCTGGAGAAAGTTTGATAGATGAAGAAATTATAGTTTCTGTAAAAAAAGGGAAAAATAAAAATACGATAGATTTATCAGGATATAGATTTAAAATTCCTTTGAATGGATTTTTTATTTCTTTTGAAAAGTTATTAATAGAAGAAAACAAGTATTACACCGAACATACCTACAAAGATCATCAAGGAAATAAAATAACTCAAAAATCAATGAGTATTGAACCTGAATTATGTTTTATTCCTATTGAATATGATATTATTTGGCAATCAACAATAAATGGAAATTGGACAAAATCTAAAAAACACATTTTAAAAGACCCAAAGAGTTATGAAAATTTATTAATGAGAAAATATCATGATAAATATTTAGCTCCTTCTATGACTATAACATTAACCAACTAATGAAAACACTATTTTTCCTTTTTGTATCCTTTTCCCTCACAGCCCAAATCCGCGGCGTAGTCAAAGACAGTATTTCGGGCGAACCCATTCCTTTTGTGAATATTTGGGTGGAGAATGAAACGATTGGAACTACTTCGGAAGCGGATGGCACGTTTTTTTTAGAAGTTTCAAAACAAAAAAGCATTGTGATTTCGGTTTTAGGGTACGAAAGAAAAACCTTGAAAGGAAGTGAAATTTCGGAAGTGTTTTTAAAACCTACCACTTACAATTTAAGAGAAGTGGTGATTTTAAATAAAAAGCAATCCAAGCAAATTGAAATTGGCGATATCAAGAACGCTATTTTTCAATCGTTTGATAACGGTCCAAAAATCGAAGCGAAGTTTTTTCCTTATCAAGCTTCGTACAGTAAAACAAAGTTTATAAAAGAAGTTACTATTTTTACTGATAGTCGAATAGATGATGCGACAATAAAACTTCACTTTTATAGTGTAGATGAAAACGGATTTCCAGGCGAAGAATTGTTAACAAAAGATTACGTTGTTACTTTGAAAAAAGGAGTAATTAAACACCGTTTTACTATTTCAGATTTCGATTTGGTTTTCCCGGAAAAAGGAATGTTTGTTGCTTATGAAAAATTGCTAATCGAAAGCAATAAAACGGGCACCAAATATCAGCCTTATGTGCTTTACAATTATGTAGATAGAGATTTCTTTTATACATACGCTTACGGAAAATGGAGCAAGCAATCAGGCGAAAATTCAGAGAAAATCAGTGTTTATGAACCCTCAATAAACTTGATTTTATCGAACTAAAATAAAAAACACTACATTTGTAGGTTAGAAAATATAAAATTAATGAAGGACATTAAAAACATTTCGCGCTCGAGAGCGCAAGAGTCGTCA
>JAHRWO010000361.1 GCA_019105125.1 Flavobacterium sp. | reverse complement strand
AATATGATCGATTGATTAAATCATATGAAAAACAATTACAATTAGGAGGTATTTCACTTAATGATCTGGTTAGATTACAAACTGAACAACTACGAATTGAAAATGATTTAATGCAAAACAAAAATGAAATTTTTGCTGTTGAGTCAACACTTTGTAGCATTTTAAATTTACCAAAAAATACAAGTATTATTCCTACCGAAACGGCTTTATTGCAATCATCTGTTGAAGATTCTAAAAATCTAATTAATGAAGCTTATCAAAACCGACCTGATTTAAAAATCATGGAAAAAAACCCAACGCTTTATGAAAAAGATTTGAAGTATCAAAAAGCGTTAAGTGTTCCCGATATTAAATTAGGGTATCAACCTCATGACACAGGTAGCAACTATGTAAGACCATACCAAGGAATGGTTTTTGAGATGGGAATTCCTATCTTTAATAGAAATCAAGGAGAAATTGCAAAATCTAAAATTAATATTGAGAAATCTAAACTAGACCTAGAATATTTCAAAATTAAAATGGAGAATGATATTGTAGCTTCTTTTAATCAATATAAAAATTCAAAAAAAATGTTAGAAAAATTTTCGCCTAACATTCTAAAAAATATTGAAGATTTATCTAAAAATGCCATTATTAATTTTGAGAAAAAAAATATTTCTTTAATAGAATTTATTGATTTTCAAACTTCTTATTTGAATTTTAACCTTCAATATTTCGATGTGCTTTACCAATACAAAGAAGCGGTAAATCAATTAAATTACGAAATCGGTAAAGAATTAATCAACTAATAAAATCAAAATGAAAAAATATATATTAATATCAAAAATACTTGTTATCCTAGTCTTATTTTCTTGCGAAAAAGAACAAACCAAAGCAGTTGAAGAAACAAAAAAAGGAAATACAATAAAACTTTCTAAAAGCATTTTATCAAACTTAAAAATTTCTAAAGTTGAAGAAGTAAATGCTGAAGAAGCTTTAACTGTTGTGGGTGAAATAACATTTGATGAAGACAATATTGTTAGAGTTTTCCCTATTGTATCTGGAAATGTGGACAGAGTAAATGTCTCTTTAGGTGATTATGTAAAAAGAGGTCAAGTTTTAGCAGAAATTACTAGTACTGATATCAATCAGTTTCAAGTAGATTATAAAGTAGCTAAATCAACATTCACCGTAGCTGAAAATAATTACAAAAGAGTAAAAGAACTTCATAAAACAAATTTCGCTTCTGACAAAGAATTAGCAGAAGCTGAAAGCGACTACTTCAATAAAAAATCGGAATATGAAGGTAAGAAAAAATTATTAAAGTTATATGGTGCTAAAGAAAACACAAACGATTCCAAGTTTTATGTAACCGCTCCAAACAACGGATACATCGTAGAAAGAACTATCAACGAAGGAACTCAAATTAGAACCGATAACAATCAAAACATGTTTATTATTTCTGATTTAAAAAGTGTTTGGGTTTGGGCTAATGTTCATGAGAGTGAAATTTCAAAAGTGAATGTTGGAGATAAAGTTTCTGTAACAACAATATCTTATCCTGATAAAAATTACATTGGTGAAATTAAGAAAATTGGAAGTGTTTTAGAAGAAGATTCTCGAGTGGTAAAAGTAAGAATCGACTTAGAAAATCCAAATGAAAAGTTAAAACCTAAAATGTTTGCTACTGTAGCTATTAGTCCTAAATCATCATCTAAATTTATCGGAGTGCCTAAAGCGGCTGTATTTATTGAACAAGGAAAAAATTGGATTGTAAAAGAAGTTGCCAATAATACATTTCAAAAATTTGAAGTTATTACAGGAAAAGGTAAAAATAGTACTCATGTTGAAATTCTAGAAGGAGTTGAAGTTGGTGATGTTATAATTTCCGAAGGTGCTTTAGCTGTAGCAACATCTATTAACAATCAATAATAGTAAAAATGGACAAATTATTAAAACAAATAATATCATTTTCACTTAAAAACAAGTGGATGATTTTTGCCATGACATTAGGGGTTACTGTTCTTGGTTATTTAAGTTTTAAACAAACACCTATTGAAGCTTTCCCAGATGTAATTAATTCAAGAATCGTAATTATTACGCAATGGCCAGGTAGAAGTGCTGAAGAAGTAGAAAAATTTGTAACAATTCCTCTTGAAACTGAGATGAACGTTGTGCCAAATAAAACCAATTTAAGATCGGTTTCATTATTTGGATTATCTGTAGTAACCATTTTATTTGATGATGGTGTAGATGATTTCACCGCAAGACAATCGGTTGCTAATCAGTTGCGAAATGTTAGTTTACCTGATGGAGTTGAATCAGAAATACAACCTCCTTCTGGTCCAACAGGTGAAATTTATAGATATACCCTAGAGAGTAAAACAAAAACCGTTAGAGAACTTAAAGAAATTCAAGATTGGTTGATTGATAAAAGATTAAAATCAGTTCCCGGGGTTGCAGATGTTATTAGTTTTGGTGGTGAAGCAAAAACGTATGAAGTTGAACTAAATCCTTTTAAACTAAGCGAATATAATTTAGTTGCAGAAGATGTTTTCAATGCTTTGGAAGAAAATAATGGTAATGTTGGTGGTGATGTAGTAAATAAAGGACAACAAGCA
>JAHRWO010000303.1 GCA_019105125.1 Flavobacterium sp. | reverse complement strand
TTATGACAAAGATGAGGTTTATGTCTGTGTTATGATGACTTCAAGTGATCAAATAGATATGTTTTCTTTTGAAATTACTCAAGACATGCTTAATAATACAAACAATAAAAATTTTAGTCAAGCGCGTTGTCATTTAATTTCTTATGTAATGGACAAGCATATTGTTGGTAATAAACCTAAAAATTCTCTGAAAGAGAATGCATTAAATCGATTAATAGTTAGAATAAACAATACCGTTTTTTAAAATAAAAATAGGTACGCTATCGCTTACGTATTTGCGCCCACCCAAGCCAACGCTCCCCACCGCACTAGTGGTATTTTGTGTGTTTTTAGCACTTGTTTTCCCCTCAGTAAGTCAATAAAAAAAAGGCTCCCTGTTTTCCCAACCCCTCGCGCACAGTCCGCCATTTTTTATCCACTTACACCCAAACCAAAAAACAAACACTAAAAACACACAAAAACCACTCCCAAGCTATTATTACATAATAAACCTTATAATTCATTCCCAACACCCCACGCAGTCCCCCTGAAAGTTATAAGGGTTATTATGTAAAATAGCCGCACACCTCAACCTCCCAACGCGCAAAAGACGCCTTTCATTCCAGTTGGCACACCTTCCCAACGCTCAGCGGCTATTCATGAGCTCCTTAGGCAAAATAATAAACTAGCGAATAAATATCCGCGCCCAGCCGCAACCACCCAAAAAGTAGAACGCTTCCGCTGACGAAGTTTTCATTGTTTTTTGAAAATGCCTCCCAGTTCCAGTTCACTGACCACTAAAAACTGACCACTAAATACTAATAAGGCATTATCAAAAATCAAAATGCCCACAAGCGTGTGCTTTTTTTCAATTTTCAACAGTCATTACAACTTATCCCTTTTCTCTTATCCCATATCACTAAAAAAACACACACCCTTGTTCCGCTACTGCCCAAACACTAGGAAGTATCACATTGTTTTTTGAAAATGCCTCCCATATCCAGTTCACTGTCCACTAAAACCTGAACACTGACCACTAACAAGGCATCCTCAAAAATCAAACTATCACAAGAGTGTGTTTTTCTTTTTTTTCATCTTCACAAAGCCATATTGTCAAACCGAGCGTAGTCGAGATAGTCCACTTAAAAAAAAAACACACCCTTGTTCACGAATCCTGATTGAACACCCCTAAAACCCCAGTTCACAAGAACATTTGGGGTAAACATTTTTACAAAAAAAAGGATAAAAAAGAAGCCAAAGGTTTGTTCCGGGTATTCAAAAAAGCAAGTTCAAGCCTTCGGTTCCGGATAAAATCTCCACCCTCAATTTCCAGTTGACTGACCACTGTAAACTGACCACTGAACACTCCTAAGTTGGGTAGTATTTTATCCAGAAAACTTGCTTTTTTGAAACCCTCCACAAGGCAAGAAGGCTTTCTTTTTTTCCTTTTTTCTTTTGTAAAAATGTGTGTGAGGCATCTCGGTTTTCATTCATATTTCGGGCAATCAAGAAGGAAAGACGAAGGAAGTTAACCTTTTAAATCCTTGTAGTATGGACACAATTTTTATCAAAACTCACCAACCAGGCACGCACTATGCGAACCCACATTTTTTTATTTTAAGTAAAGGGCAAAACAGTGGCAAACCACAAAACGAACCTTTTACAAACAGCTTTGTTCTAGTATTCCAAACCGAAGCTCAAAAAGAGGACATTTTTTGGATAGCTATGAGCCTATGGAAATCTAAATTCTGGATGCCTTTTCTTCGCGGTTCGGTTATTCCGTTCTTATCTCTATACGAATTCAAAAAAGAATTCAATCCAAAAGCAACCCGATTAATGCGTGAACACGAGCTGCATCATAAAAACATCCAAGCATTAAAACTGCTGCAAGAACAAGAAAACCATCACCACAAAAACATCCACCTTATCAACGAACTAAGAAACACTATTTTGATGAGGTATCGGAACAAATAAAAAAAGCCAGGTCTTACGACTTGGCTTAATCATGTTTAACCCAAAGGTCACCACAACTAGGGCTAAACTTATTTTTTGTGCTTCTTATTTAGGCTTTTAAGCAGTAACGAAATCATAAAACTAACTACAGCTCCAACAGTAGCTAAAATAACTGTTTTCACAATATCATTAGAAGATAGATTTGGCACAATACTTAAAAACGTACCTCCAGCAGTTCCCATCAAGGTGGGATTATTGGCTGTCATCAGTTGTAGTAAGCTGACTTGCAGCTGACAAAACTCCACCAGCTACAGCAACATAACCACCAATGGTGGTTACAATGACAGGTAAAGCAATTGGAGCAGCTAATATAGTTCCGCCAACGGCAGCCAATGCCAACCCAACAGTTCGAAGCACTTTGAAAAACTTTGGTGTGGGAGCTTTTGCTCTATTAATGATTTTTTTCATAATTACGTTTTTTGTCATCCTGTAAAGGATCTATTGGATAATTAATTCAACACTTTCTTTGTTGTCTAATGCTTTGTAAACAAATGCTTTTAGCTTCGTAAAAGCTTTTGTCGACATCAAACCTAAACCAGGTCCAGAAAGTTTAGTAACAGGAGCAATACAACCTTGCAATTCCTTTTGAGCATTATTAGCAGGATGAAATAGAATAAACTTTCTATTTGGCACATCCACCAATTCTAAATGCCATTTGTATTTTGCGCTATATCGCTTTCTAATAAAATATTTCCCTTCCGGAATGCAGGAAACCTTCGTTTCGTTCATCTTCCACGGCAATTCAATGGTGTTACAAATTGATTTACCTTCGCATTCGAGTTTACCATTGGTTCCTTCAGGGAAATAAGTTCTAGTTAAAAATAGTATCATAACTGACCACTAAAAACTGATTACTGACCACCTGGTTATACACCACTATCAACTTTCGCAATCGATAATGGGTTAAAAGCACCATTTTTCAAAGGGTACATTTGCCCATTAATCTCCTGATAGAACTCAATGCCCAAAGCTAAAAACAAAGGTTTTGTACTTGCAGGTGTAACCTCATTCACTTGATTAATTGGAGCAGTAGCAGTTCCATCCCAAGGTAAAATTGCCGTTTCAGAAGTAGCAACCACATACGTTTCCGACTCAAAATCAATTTCAGCTCCACCAGAAATGATTTTGTAGTGAGTAGTTCCACTTGGAGCAGCAATCATATTCGCAGGAATAAATGATGCCAAATCTACTTTTATCTCACCTGCAGCTCTATCAATAGAGGCTACAAAAGGAGCAAATAGTGTAGTGCCTAATTTTCCGCGAATATTAAATTCAAAACCAAATAACAATTCAGCTTCGCCATCAATAACATTTCGCAAACCACGAACACTCACCAAATCCGCTTGAATCACCTTCATCATAGCTTGCGTCAAACGACTCACCATTCTACCATCAGCAGAATTTAAAAGCAACGGTCGTAAAGCCGTTCTCAACATCTTTCCTGCCTTCCCTGCCCTACCAAATTCAGAGCCATTCTCACGCGTTCTCTGAAATGCTGGGTCACTTGCTATTCTACTAGCATCAATACCTCCTTTTTCTCTCGCCAAATGACCATCCTGCGTCTTATAAAAAGTAATATCCCCGATAGTACCTTTCAATTTAATTATGCCTTTCTGTCTAGCCATAATTTCTAAAGTTTTTGATTAATACTCCTTTTCAAATTTCACTTTCATTTCGATAATCGTTGCAACTAAATCCCGAATGATTTATTCAAAGTTTCATTTATTAAATTCATATTTCAAACACTCTCATTTTGAAAACATATAAAAACATAAATAATCAACTATTTTAATTGTACCAATTATTCAAATTTTACTTAAATTTGTCTAATGCAGGAAGTTAGGCAAAGCCTGGCCAAAAGCATAGATAAAGTATTAAAACTAAAAGAAGTGATACCAAGCAACACCAGGGTATGTATATATCCAAAAGATGTGCAGCGCATCATGGGAAAAGAATACGCTCAAGCAAGATTATATTTATTGAAGATTAAGAAACACTTTAATAAAGAACAACATCAACTAATCTCTATAGAAGAATTTTGCGAGTATACTGGACTTAAAATAGAACACGTAGTGCGTTGCGTAGTAGGATAAAATTTAATCAGCTAAAAAGACTGCTACATCACTGAAAAAACTGGTAACTAGTTCAAAAATTAGTATGATAAATATTTGGTTCTAATGCAGATATTTACTAATTTTATAACAATAAGATTTAGAACAATTTAATCTATTTTGATAGGGTACAAATTCGGGAACAATTTAAAAATGAACATTCGAAAGCCCTGTAAAATAAAGTAATAAGAGAGTTGGCTATATTCTCTCCGACTCCACAGCATTTAAGCCTAACTAATTGATTTAGATAGGCTTATTTTTTTTTTGTAAAACATTTATACTTTTTTTTTCAAAAACGAACATTAAAGTAAAGAAAATCAACTGGTGTAGTTCTAATGTAGTTGATTTATGCATAATTAACCTACTTTAATTTTAATATGATTCCTCATTTAATTTTAAATTTTCAAATAGGTTTTGATGAAGTTCACTAGATTTTCATCGTCTGAATCTTTATAGTTTTTGATAATGAAATTTCTGTCTTCTTCTATATTTTTATTGTAACCCAAAAATTTTGGCGTTTTTTCTTGAGAAATGAATCTAATTAATCTAATTTCCAAATTATTAGGATCTTTTTTGATCGCATCTTTTAACCATTTTTTTCCTTCATTAAAATAAGAATATTTATTAAAAGGATTTGATGCATGTTTTGCCATAAAAAAATTACCTACCGCATAAAATGCCATATATATGGGTTTTTTAGTTGTATCATAGGCATTTTTAGATCTAGAAATAAGTATTTTACTTACTTCTTCTGAGTTTTCACCTTTTTGAAGATAACCTCTTAATTCAATTAAACTTTGTGCATTAGTGAAACTGCAAAACAATAAAAACACAAAAACGATCTTTTTCATAGATTTTAAATTTATCTTAATGAAAGGCTGTTATTATAATTAATAACTTCCTATATAATAATTAGTATTTGTAGTATATTATGAAAATTTCCATTAAATATAATTTCGGGTTTCAAATTTAATTTTACAGTCAATATTGATTTTTAAACTATAATCCAAAAAATTAAAATGTCAATTTAGAAAACACTTCCATAACATATTCATGCATAACTTCTTTGTAATCTAAATGTGTTACAATTCTCAATTTTTCATGCCCCATCGAACTGATGGCTATCCCTTTCTGTTTTAATTTTTCCATGAAAAGTTTCTCATCTACAAAAGGTTGCAAGCCAAAAATCAAAATATTGGTTTCCACAGGTTCTACATTCGCAACCCATGGCATTTTTTCCAACAAATTGCCTAATTCTTTTGCTCTTCTATGGTCTAGTTCTAAACGACTGATGTTGTTCTGCAACGCAAATAATCCAGCAGCAGCCAAATATCCCGATTGACGCATATTGCCTCCAAAAATTTTACGAATTCTCAACGCACGATGCATGTCTGCTTTACTTCCCAACAAAACCGAACCTACTGGAGCTCCTAATCCTTTTGATAAACAAACTGAAATCGTATCGAACAATTCACCAAAATGTTTGGGATGTTGTTTTTTGGCTACTAGCGCATTCCACAAACGTGCACCATCTAAATGATATTTTAAATTATTTTCGATGCAAACTTGTTTAATTTCTCGCAAAGGTTGTAAATCATAACAAGCGCCACCACCTTTATTGGTTGTATTTTCAATACTCACTAATGAAGTTAAAGGTGCATGATAAAATTCGGGATCATTAATTCCATTTTTAACCAAATCCGCTGTAATCATGCCTCGATTTCCATCAACCAAACAACACGAAACACCACTATTAAATGAGGCGCCACCACCTTCATAATGATAAATATGCGAGTATTTATCGCAAATTACCTGTTCACCAGGCTGCGTATGCAACTTAATCGCCGTTTGATTTGCCATAGTTCCGGAAGGAAAAAACAAGGCAGCTTCCATCCCAAATAAATCCGCCAAAGTTTCCTCTAACTCATTGACTGTTGGGTCTTGTTTATATACATCATCCCCTACTTTAGCATTAAACATAGCGTTTAACATCTCAACAGAAGGCTTCGTTACCGTATCACTAACTAAATTTATTTCCATATATCAATCAGATACCTTATTTTTGATAAAATTTTTAGGAGCTAATCCCGCTATCCGTTGCAATCTTTTTATTTTTTGTTGCCTGAGGTTCTCGAAGGCAACAAAAAATAAAAAGGATTTCCACTACTATCGGGGCTATGGCATCCCATTTCAAAACAAAACTACAATATTTATGATAAATACAGAACAAGTCAGAGATATTATTGATCGCCTTGGTGCGTTAAGGAGGTATCTTTGACATCGATGCCAAAATCATCGAAATAACTAACGAAGAAGAAAAAACCTTTGCTCCCGACTTTTGGAACAACGCCAAAGAAGCCGAAATCATTATTAGAAATCTACGTTCGAAAAAGAAATGGGTGGAAGATTATGACAAAGGTGTAGAACTTTCCGAAGAACTTCAAATTATGATGGATTTTTTCAAAGAAGGCGATGTAACTGAAGAAGAAGTTGAAACCCAATACCATCAAACTTTAAATCATATTGAAGATTTAGAATTTAGAAACATGCTTTCCGATGAAGGAGATAGCATGAGTGCAGTTTTGCAAATTACGGCTGGTGCTGGTGGAACCGAAAGTTGTGATTGGGCTTCTATGTTAATGCGAATGTACTTAATGTGGGGCGAAAAACAAGGCTACAAAATCAAAGAATTAAACTTTCAAGAAGGCGATGTTGCTGGAATTAAAACGGTAACCTTAGAAATTGAAGGCGAATTTGCTTTTGGTT
>JAHRWO010000401.1 GCA_019105125.1 Flavobacterium sp. | reverse complement strand
CTCATTTTTTCAACTAAAACAGCATCATTTGGCACAACTGAACAAGCTCCAAGTGAACAACAAGCCGCAATTAATGTAGCTGTTTTTTGTCTGATAATTTCGTAATAAACATCTTCTGTAATATCGAGGCGGCGTGCTTTTTCAATTTGAAGTAATTCTCCTTCGCTCATTTCGCGAACAGCAACGGAGATAATTTTAAGCAAATCAAAATCGTTATTATCAATAGAAAGCAACAACCCTTTTGAAAGCAAATAATCACCCACTAAAACTGCAATTTTATTTTTCCAAAGAGCATTTAGTGAGAAAAAACCACGACGTTTATTACTATCATCTACCACATCATCATGAACTAAAGTTGCGGTATGAATCAACTCAATAACTGAAGCACCTCGATACGTTCTTTCATTAATGGTACCACCCGAAACCATTTTAGCAGTTAAGAAAACAAACATAGGTCGCATTTGTTTTCCTTTTCTATTAACAATATAATGGGTAATTCTATTTAATAGAGCTACTTTTGAAGACATAGAGTCACGAAACTTCTCTTCAAAAAGTTCCATTTCGGGGGCGATGGGTAGCTTTATTTGCTCTGTTATTTTCAAGAAAAAAAGTGATCTATTATGAAACACAAAATTACCAATAAAAAATTACATTTAAAACAATAGTATCATCTTTAATTTTTATATATTTATCCGCAACTAAATCTTCTTAACATGAAAAAAATTACAAAATTTTTATTAATTATTTCAACTTCGATGCTATTTACTAATTGTGCTACAATTTTAAATGGTAAAGAACAAAAGGTAGTTATAACTACAAACTCAGCAGATTCTAAAGTTTATGTAGATGATCAACTTCAAGGAAAAGGAAAAGTGGTGGAAGCAAAAATGAAGCGTGATACAAAAATGAAACAAATTAAAATTGAGCGCGAAGGTTACAAACCTATTTATAAAGTACATTTTCAAAACAAAAGATCTCCATTACACATCTTGTCATGGGTACCTTTTGGAATTTTATGGATCCCGCCCTTTGTAGATAATGGAGATAAGGCTTTTGATTATGATAAAAGCTTAGCTGCAAAAGGGGAAGAATTAAAAATTAAATCAAGAGAAAAAGATGACAAATATGTTTATTTAAAAAACACTGCTTTTGATTTAAAGAAAGAGGACATCAAATTAAAATCTATCAAACACAAATCTTTCAAAAAGAATAAAAAGAATTACAATGTTAATGAGTTTGTGAAAGAAGATGTGAAATTTGACAATTCAATATTTTCTGAATCGGTTACCAAAATTTTAAAAGAAAACAACTACATCGATTCTACTCAAACAATTTTCAAAAGCAAAACAAACACACTATACGTTAGTTCAAAAATCACAAAACTAGATATTGAAAACATTTGGTCTTCAATTGCTACTAGTCATTACAATTTTTTTGTGATTAAAATGGAAATCGAATGGGAAATGTTTGATTTGTATGGACAATCAAAATACAAGAAATCATACGATGCCAAATCAGGTGAATTCAAATCAATTGGCGATGATGCATTGAAAAATCCTATTCAGGATGCAATTACAGAATCTTTTTATAAGTTCATGGATGCTAAAGAAGTAAAAGCCCTTATTAAAAAAGAAAATGAAGAAAAAATCAAGTATGACCTTTTAAATATCGAAAGAGGTGAATTAATATCTAATTTGGAAGATGCCATGAACTCTACTGTAACCATTAAAGTTAAGGATGGACATGGTAGTGGATGTGTAGTTTCTAAAGATGGATATATTATTACAAACTTTCACGTTGTAGCTAACGCCGACAAACTGACCGTTATTGATAGAGAAGGCAAGGAATATGCTGCAAAATTAATTCGTAAAAATGAAAGTTTAGATTTAGCGCTGCTTAAAATTGAAAAAGCTAACTTTAAAAAAACTTACGTAATTCCTAGTGCAAAAAATTATACCATTGGTGATGATATTTTTGTTATTGGAACTCCAACTTCTGTTGAACTAGGTCAAACAATATCTAAAGGGATTATTTCTGGAAATAGAACTTTTGACCAAAATAATTTCATACAAACTGATGCTAGTGTAAATGGTGGTAACAGCGGCGGTGCTTTAACCAAAAAATCAGGAGAATTAATTGGAATTGTAAATGCTAAAATCTCAGGACTTGGTGTTGAAGGATTAGGATTTTCGATACCAGCGGAACTTATCATAACTGGTTTATCAATTACCAACTAAACAGTAACCATTTGAAAAAAATCCACTTAAAATAATTAAGTGGATTTTTTTTAAGATTTATTTGCTAATTGACCACAAGCCGCATCAATATCTTTACCGCGACTTCTTCTTACTTTGGCTACAATATTATTTTTATCTAGAGCAGCAATATAGGCGTCAATTGCATCATTTGAAGCTTGTTGAAATTTGCCATCATCAATTGGGTTGTATTCGATAAGATTTACTTTGCAAGGAACGTATTTACAAAACTTTACTAAAGCGTCTATCGATTTTTTATCATCGTTGATTCCTCTCCAAACCACATATTCGTAAGTAACTTTACTTTTGGTTTTTCTGTACCAATATTCCAAACTTTCACGTAAATCTGTCAAAGGAAAATTCTTCGTAAAAGGCATGATTTCATTACGAATTTCCTCCACAGCAGAATGTAAAGAAACCGCTAACTTGAATTTTACCTCATCATCTGCCATTTTTTTTATCATTTTTGGAATTCCAGAGGTGGAAACTGTAATTCTTTTGGGTGACATTCCTAAACCTTCATTAGAAGTTATCATTTCAACGGCTTTCATCACATTAGGATAATTCATCAAAGGTTCTCCCATACCCATAAAAACGATATTAGATAAAGGTCGGTCAAAATACAAACGGCTTTCATTATCAATTGCAACAACTTGATCGTAGATCTCACCAGGTTCTAGATTTCGCATACGTTTTAATCGAGCCGTAGCACAAAAGTTGCAATCTAAACTACATCCAACTTGAGATGAAACACAAGCAGTTGTGCGAGTTTCCGTAGGAATTAATACTGATTCTACAACCAAATCATCATGCAAACGAACAGCATTCTTCACAGTTCCATCTTCACTGCGCTGCATCGTATCAACCTTAATATGATTGATTACGAAGTTTTCTTCTAACATAGCTCGAACTTCTTTTGATAAATTTGTCATATCTTCAAAAGAGTGCGCTTTCTTTTGCCACAACCACTCATAAACCTGATTTCCTCTGAAGGCTTTATCACCGTTTGATACAAAAAAATTACGCAATTGTTCTTTTGTTAGCGCTCTTATGTCTTTCCTTTTTGTTTGCATGTTGCAAATTTAGATTAAAATGTTTAATTGTTTAAAATGTTTTACTTTTAATTGATTTTAATACATTTGTTAAAATTTTACCCCATGAGTCTCTTAAAAAAAATAAATGTTTTTAGAAGAAAAGTAACAAAAATGCTTACTTCTAGTATTGGAAAGAAAAACAAACCTAATAAACCTTTTGATTCTAATACTAATATAAAACGAATTTTAGTGAGCAGGCCCAATCACAGGCTCGGAAACCAATTATTGGTTACACCATTACTTCAAGAACTCGAAACACTATTCCCTGAAAGCAAAATTGACTTGTTTGTTAAGGGAGGAGTTTCTCATGAAATTTTTAAAAACTATTCTCAAGTTGACCAAATCATTTCGCTACCTAAAAAGCACTTTAAAGAACTTGGCTCCTATTTGAAAGCCTGGTTCAACTTAAAAAGAAAAAAATATGATTTGGCAATTAATGTTGTAAAAGGTTCCTCTTCGGGAAGAATTTCTATAAAAACTGCAAAATCTACCTTTAAATTGTATGGCGATGAAATTGAAAACAATATGCCGTCAAACAATGATATAAATCATATTGCAAAACAACCCGTTTATAATTTAAGAGCTGAATTAGAGCGTTTGGGTATGGAAATTCCAAAGAAAAAAGTTCCATCATTAAATTTAAAACTTAGTAAAATAGAACTAGCAAAGGGAAAAAGTGATTTAGAAAAAATTTACAATAACAATTTAAAAACGGTTTCACTTTTCACCTATGCAACTGGAGACAAATGTTATAGCAAAGAATGGTGGGATGTATTTTACAAAGATTTAAAAAGTAATTTACCTGATGTTAACTTTGTTGAGATTTTACCGGTAGAAAATATTTCCCAACTCAATTTCAGTATACCTTCTTATTATAGCAAGGAAATTAGGGATATTGCTGGAATAATTGCAAATACATCTGTTTTTATAGGAGCCGATAGCGGCATGATGCATTTAGCTACCTCATCAGGAACTGCTACCCTAGGATTATTCTCAGTTACAAATCCTACAACATATGAACCGTATGGTAAAATGAATAAAGGAATTAACACTCTTGAAGTTTCTAATTTAGAAATTATTGAGATGGTAAAAACAATTTTAAATTCAAATCTATAAGCTAAAACTATGCATTTTATATCTGAAGACCTAGAAAATTATGTAACCAATCATTCTCAGGCTGAACCCGAATTGTTAGCGCAATTAAATAAAGAAACTCACCAAAAAATTTTGCAACCCCGAATGCTCAGTGGCCATTTTCAGGGCAGAGTTTTGAGTATGCTTTCGAAAATTATCCGTCCAAAACATATTTTAGAAATTGGAACGTATACTGGTTATGCCGCTTTATGCTTAGCAGAAGGATTGGCTGAAAACGGAACTTTAGATACGATTGATATTGAAGAGGAATTGGTTGATTTTCAGCGAAAATATTTTGATGCTTCGCCATGGAAAGATCAAATTTTTCAACACTTAGGTGATGCTGTTGATATTATCCCAACTTTGAATAAAAAATTCGACTTGGTTTTTATTGATGCGGATAAAGAAAATTATGTGAATTATTTCCACTTAATAGTTCCTATGATGAACAAAGGTGGAATTATCTTATCCGACAATGTATTGTGGAGCGGAAAAGTATTAGAAGATGTTAAACGAAACGACAAAAGTACTCCTATTTTATTAGAATACAATCAACTATTGAATACTGATCCAAGAATAGAAACTGTTTTATTACCTATTCGTGATGGTTTGACAGTTAGTCGTGTTTTATAATAAAGTTGTATTTATTGCCTAAGAATAAATACAATTTATAACATCCAAAACCAAAAATTGCACCAGCAAGATAACCCGATAAAATATCTCCTGGATAATGTAATCCTAAGTAAATTCTACTGTAAGCAAAAATTAATGGAAACAAATACAACAAATACGTGTGTTTGTAGTAATTACGAATAATCAACACAATAAAAGTTGTCGTTGCGAAAGAGTTAGAAGCATGTCCTGAGAAAAAACTGAATGATTTTCTTGTAATCACTTCGCGTATAATGCCATCGAATTCGGGATTGTTACAAGGGCGTAAGCGTTCGAATGAATATTTAAATAGGTTGGTAATTTGGTCTGTAAAAGTGATTAAAGCGGTTAAAAAAAGAATGATAATCCCTAAACCTTTCCATCCCACTTTTTTTTGAAGAAGATAAAAAACGGCAATGAAGAAAGGCGACCAATAGATTTGTTTGGTTATAATCATCCAAAAGCCATCAAATGCTTCCGAACCTAATCCATTTAAAAAAAGAAATAACTCTTTGTCTAGGTTTATTAATTGTTCCAAAATTACATTTGTCTTTTTACAGGTCCGGTAATATTTTCAATATCTTCTTTTACTTGCTCTATAGGATTTTGAACATCTAAATTGATATTTTCAATAGGATTTACCATTTTAGTAATATCTTCTTTAGCTTTTGCGATTTCTTCAGAAACGCCACCGGTTAAGGTATTCATATCCAATCCTGCCTCTTGAGTCCCTTTTTGAATTTCACTTTTAATTTCGTTTGTAGCATTTTTCAATTGCGCCATACCTTTGCCCAAAGCACGAGCAATATCTGGAATCTTATCAGATCCAAACAACATCAAAACTACTAAAAGAATGAAAAATAATTCACCTCCACCTATTCCAAACATGATTTATTTTTGAAAATTAATATTGCAAAGTTACAAAGTTTTCATCCTAGATACTCTTAAAGTAATCAAAAAAAGACTATCCGAAGATAGTCTTTCTATTATTTTTTTTCTAGTGTATCAAATTTTGTAACGGTTTCGGATTTTGGCCAATAGTTGTTTTCCACATCAATATCAGCTGTTTCCAATTTTGGATCCAATTGAATTTTAACTACTTTTTTCTCCGTTGCAAAAACTCTTTTAGCTAAATCATTGTTTTTTCTCCAAATTTGAGCTGGAAATTTATGAATATCGCTTGATCCATCTTCGTATTGCATCTCAACAATAATAGGCATAATTAATCCTCCTGGCTTTTCAAACTCCACTTCATAAAAGTATTTTGGAGATTTTAATGCACTTTTTTCTTCAGCAGTATAATTTTTATCTAGATAATCCGAAAGCGCTTGTACGTTTTTAGGATCAAATCCTCTTTTCAATTCAGGTTTAAAATCTGGATTATCTTCTGCTACTAAATATAACATCGGCTCTCCATCACTAATTTTTCTACCTCTTCTGTTAAACATAGCTTGTGTTTCTTTTGAAGCTTCCGTAGAAACATAATATTGTTTAACTGATTTTACACCAATATCTGTATAATCAGTTGAATAAAACCAACCTCTCCAAAACCAATCTAAATCAACTCCTGAAGCATCTTCCATAGTTCTAAAGAAATCTTCTGGTGTTGGATGTTTGAATTTCCAACGATTCGCATAAGTTTTGAAAGCGTGGTCAAACAATTCTCTTCCCATGATGGTTTCTCTTAAAATATTCAATCCAGTTGCTGGTTTTCCGTAAGCATTAGCTCCAAATTGGTAAATATTTTCAGAATTCGACATGATAGGCTCTAAATATTTTTGATTTCCTTTCATGTAAGGAACAATGTTTTTAGCCGGACCTCTAGTTGCTGGGAAGTTTGGGTCGAATGAAATCTCTGTTAAATATTCTAAAAATGTATTTAAACCTTCATCCATCCAAGTCCATTGTCTTTCATCAGAATTTACAATCATAGGAAAGAAATTGTGCCCAACTTCATGAATTGTAACACCTAACATTCCATATTTAGTTCGGTCACTTACAAATCCTTTTTCATCAGGACGACCATAATTCCAACAAATCATTGGATATTCCATACCTTGATCTTCTGCCGAAACAGAAACCGCTTTTGGATAAGGATAATCAAAGGTATAATGAGAATATGTTTTTAAAGTATGAGCTACCACTCGAGTTGAATACTCACCCCAAAGCGGATTTCCTTCTTTTGGATATAATGAAATTGCCATAGGTTTGTTTGTGGGTAAATCAACCGCCATGGCATCTAAAATAAACTTTCTAGAAGTTGAAAAAGCAAAATCACGAACATTTTCTGCTTTAAATTTCCAAGTTTTCTTTTTATCAGAAAAACCTTTTTCTGCAGCAATTGCCTCTTCTTGTGTAACAATAACAACAGGTTTATCAAAAGTTCTTTCTGCTAATTCCCAACGTTTTACTTGTTCTGCAGTAAAAACCTCATTTCTGTTTAAAAGTACTCCTGTTGCTTCCATTACGTGATCTGCTGGAACTGTGATACTTACTTCGTAATCTCCAAAAACTAAAGCAAACTCACCTCTTCCCCAAAATTGCATATTTTGCCAACCTTCAACATCATTATAAACAGCCATTCTTGGGAAAAATTGTGCCATTACATATAAACGGTTTCCATCAGGAAATTGCTCATATCCAGTTCTTCCGTTATTTGGACCTTCCATGTAATTTACGATGTTATACCACCATTTAATAGAAAACGAAATTTTATGTCCGCTTTTTAATGGTTTAGCCAAATCAATTCGCATCATGGTTTGGTTAATGGTATATTTCATTTGATTCCCTTTAGCATCCTTAACATATTCAATGTTAAAACCTCCTTCGAAAGGTTTGTCAAGATACTTCTTAGTAAAATTACTAACCGTAATTGCTCTATCCATATTTTGACTTTCTACCAAAGGCGTCTTAGAGTCAGGTCTTTCAATATTTTGTTCTAACTGAACCCACAAATATTCTAAATCTTCTGGTGAATTGTTGTAATAAGTAATCGTTTCAGAACCATATAACTTTTTGTTTTTATCATCCAATTCCAGATTCATTTTATAATCTGCTTTTTGTTGATAATACGCTGGTCCTGGAGCTCCAGAAGCTGTTCTGAACATATTTGGAGTGGCCATTTCTTCATACATCTGACGAAACTTATTCTCATTGTAATGTCCAGGCTCACGCTTTTTCTCTTCTGTTTTTACTTCTTGAGCAAAAACTCCAAAAGAGATAGCTAAAGTAAAAAAAGCACTAAGTATGATTGACTTTTTCATAGGTTTCAATTCTTTTTAATAGTCTATTTTTTGGTTTGTTTCTGTATTAGTAAGCAAAAAGCTGTCTTTGCTACCATTTATATTGGTATGAATAATATTTTGCTGTTCTCTGTAAATTTCAGTTAATAATGAATTAAAGATTTCGAAGGTATTTATTTTTTTTGATATAGCAATTTTAGTATAAAAAATTAACACATCACCTTCTACCTCTTTTGCTAAAAATTCAATGTTTTGAGATTTTTTATTTATAGAAATCTTTATTTTTTCATTCAAATACTCATGAATCAAAGCATTAGCTTCTCCAATTTCTTTTGAAGTAGCCAAGTAAAACTTTTTCTTAAACTTTTTCTCTAATGCTTTTTCGAGGTCATCAATAAATATTCTAGACGTTATTTCTACACGCTTTTTATTGGGAACAAAATCAATCTGGGTTACTGACACATAAAACTTGTGCCAAGCAAACGAACTCAATAAAACAGCCAGAAAAAAGGGCAATAAAAATTGTAATACTTTCTTTTTCATTTGGTAAAAATAGCAATTATTCGCTTATTTTTTCAGATTTGAACATTTTTGCTTTGGTTGTTAAATAATCTATTAACTGTATTTCATTCTCTGGTTTTAAAAATAAAGATAAATCTTTCACAGGCATTTCTGCAAATTGAAGAAATAGTGTAATTTCTTGATGTTTAATTTTTAAGGTTTCAACAAAAAAATGATGCGCAAAACGCTCGTACATGTGGTCGGAAAAAGATTTAGATTGAATGTTGTTTTGTCGTCTTTCTTCAAAAACACGATCCACATTTTTTTTAGTGTTATTTTTAAAACCTAACATTTTACCTAAACTCTTACCTATTGCAATAAAATTAAAATTAGCTCCATTAGGCGCTAGCTGACTCGTAACTGCATAGTTGGTTGGAGTTTTTGTTCTAACATCGTCTTCATAATATTTAACTACTGTTGCGTCGATTCCATAAAAGGGTTCTCCGTATACTTTTATCCTTTTTACATCTGCCTCTACAATACCGGTTAGAGTATAGGGTGTGATTTCAACTTCGTTTAATTCGGTGATTCTAATTTGCAATCGAATTTCAAGTTCGTCCACCAAAAAATCCCTATCGGTTAAAACATACTTTTTTGAATCATAAGAAATCCCTTGTATAAAAAGTGTATCGGTAGGACGTGCTTTGATAGAAAACTTACCATCAGCATTAGTAACCGCTCCGATATTGGATGTGATATTAAAAACCGTTAGATTTTCAACTTCAATAGAATCCGCCACAATTCTACCTTTCAACACTTTCCTTTCAATATGTTGCGCCATTCCTATTTGTGAAATAATAACAAACAGCAACAACAGACAATAATTAGTTCTCATTGGTACTTTTATTTAAAGTTTCTTGCTCTTTTAATTTAAGATATTCAACCGCTAATTCTGAAAGAATAAAAGTGGCCATTGTTTTATTTTTATCTTTCATAGCATTTACAAATTTTTCATTGTCTACAATATAAAACAGAAAACCATCTACAAATTCATCTGGAATTTTTAAAGTCTCAACAAAATATTTTCTTTCAAAATAATCAGAAGTTTTGGCTTGCAATAATTCTTTCCGTTCCACCACTAACTCTTTTTTTAACATCGTAGTTCTTCCACTTATAGCATTCAATATAGCATCAAAAGACAAACTTACACCAGTTGTACCACCAAAATAAAAAGTAGATTCTGGTTTAAATTCCGATGCCGTTTTTAATTTACGTTCGGCTGGTGTATAGGTTTTTTGATTAGCAGGAACAATCCCAAGAGCAACAGCGTTGATATTTTTGTAATTTATAATAGCAACTTCTTCCAATTCGGTGATAAGTGATTCCATCTTAATTAATAACAAATTATCAGAAAAATCACTTTCTTTTAAAATGTAACGCGTTGCTTTCAAATTAATAGCGCTAAATTGAAGCGTATCAGAAATTGTTGCTTTTACATGGAAGTACCCTCTAGCATCTGTTATAGTTCCAAGGTGTTTAGTAAGATTTATTACGTGAATCCCTTCCAACATTGAAGATTCTGAAACGATTTTGCCATGAACTATTGTATCTTGCTGTGACAAAACGATTAGTGGGGAAAAAATAAAAAATAAAAGTAATCGTTCTGCCATAAATTTCATTTTTATGATATGTAAATTTAAGTGGAAACTTTTAAAATGAAATCCTAACAAGATGATAAACTTATGTTAAGACAAATTTGGTAGCTTTGTAAAAAAATAATCGATGAAAAATATAATTATT
>JAHRWO010000153.1 GCA_019105125.1 Flavobacterium sp. | reverse complement strand
GATATGGTTTTAAACGGAAACGAAATTGGCGGTGGTTCTATTCGTATTCACGACAGAGAATTACAATCAAGAATGTTTGATTTGTTAGGATTTAGCAAAGAAGAAGCACAAGCGCAGTTTGGATTCTTAATGAGTGCTTTTGAATTTGGTGCACCACCACACGGAGGTTTAGCTTTCGGATTGGATAGATTGGTTTCGATTTTAGGCGGGCAAGAAACGATTCGTGATTTTATTGCTTTCCCTAAAAACAACTCAGGAAGAGATGTAATGATTGATGCGCCTTCAACCATTGATGAAGCACAATTACAAGAATTGCATATAAAATTAAGATAAGATGAAGAAGGTTCTAATTGCCCTAATCGTTATTATTGTTGGATTTATTTCGTTTGGATACATTCAAAAGCACAATGGATTAAATGGCGACAAGTGGATTGGAATTGGAATTTTACTCGTAACTTTTGTCTTAATGCCTTTGTTTTTGTATTCAAGATTTAAAAATAAAGAAACAAGAGACAGAATGTTAAATTTTGATTTAAAGAAAAAAGAAGAGTCTGATAATCAATAAATTTGAAATATTTTTAACTTTTTCTTGTTTGTGTTGTAAATAAGTATATCTTTGATAATTATTAATTTTTTACAATACACAATGAGAACAGGTAAAGTTAAGTTCTTCAATGAATCAAAAGGTTACGGTTTTATTACTGATGATGAAACTGGAAAAGACATTTTCGTACACGCAACTGGAATGAAAGTTGAAACTCTAAATGAAGGAGAAAGCGTAAGTTACGAAGAAGAAGAAGGAAGAAAAGGTAAAGTAGCTGCTCAGGTAGTAGTTATCGAATAATATATAATATTTTTTGATTACCTAGAAAGAGTAATGTCCCGAAGTAATTCGGGACTTTTT
This sequence comes from Flavobacterium sp., assembly GCA_019105125.1. Taxonomy (GTDB): domain Bacteria; phylum Bacteroidota; class Bacteroidia; order Flavobacteriales; family Flavobacteriaceae; genus Flavobacterium. The sequence continues at coordinate 2,936 of JAHRWO010000153.1, read as the reverse complement.
TTTGCTCATTTACCAAATAATTGTAAACAAAAAAGGACTACATTGCTGTAGCCCCCTTTCACTTAACAAACCTTTATTTTACTTGAATAAATACTTCATCCCAAATAACACATTTCCTTTTGGCATTGGAATCATTCCCGATTCAATATATTCTGCATTAAAAATATTGTTTGCAAACATAGATAGTTCAAACGCTTTAATTCTATAACTTACATTTACATCATATACATTGTAGCTCATTCCTGCTGTACGCTCTACATAACGATAAGCAAAAGTGGTATTAAATCCTTTAAATATGTTAAACTGTAAACTACTTGTAAACTGATGCTTCATCGAGTTAATAGAATACTGTGAAAAATTAGCCTCACTTGTCTTCACATCGTTATCTAAATAAGAATAACTCAACTGAATTTTTTGTGGTAATTTATTTATCGTGAATAAGTAATCTACTTGCGTTTCATATCCTTTTGTATTTACACTTTGAATATTTTGTGCTTGCCAAGCATCGGTTGTATTTTCACGAACATAATCAATTAGATTATCAGCATCGCGATTAAAAGCAGCCACCGACAGATTAAACCTATTGCTTATATATTTAAAACCAACTTCTTGTGAAAAAGCCTCTTCAGTATTCAAATCAGGATTACTTATTGTTGTGGGTGAAGTGTAATACAAATTTGTATAAGTAGGAACTCTGTAAGAAGTTCCAATATTTCCATAAGCTCTAAATTTATCCGAAATTTTAACTCCTATATCTAAACCTGGGAAAAATTGATTATCAAAATCTGAAAAATAGGAAGCGGAAATTCCTGGAGTAACATCTAAAATGTTGTTGAAAAATTGAAAACGGTGTTCTAAAAATAAAGTCGCAATTTCTCTTTGATTATCACCTAAACGATTACTTGAGATATAATATTTTGAAAACTCAACTCCAAAACCGGTAATTCCAACATTTGATTGATACGAACCGTTTAATTCAGCAGCAACTTTATTAGTAATGTGCATATTTCTATATGCAGAAGGGTTACTTATGATATATAAATATAAATCCTGATTTCTTCGCCAATAAACCCTTGGTTTAAAAGTCCAGTTACCATTTTTAATTATGGTTGAAAAACCGATTAAACTAGCTTGCGTTTCTTCATATTGTTCTGTTGCAGAAGGTATTCCATAGAAACCATTTGCACCAAATTTTCTTTCTGAATAGCTTGTCAGCAATTCTATTGGTAATTTATTTTTATTAAATTGACTTTTCAACACATAATTGGTGTTGTCGAAATCAGAATTGTGACGATATCCTTCTGAAAAGTTTTTGGAAAAATGAACAATATGACTGCTCTCTTTCAACGAAACAGTTCCTGTAACTTCTGCAATAAATTGATCAAAAGAACCACCTTGTACTTTAGCAACTAAAGAATTATCTTCAACATCTTTCGTTACAATATTAATTGCTCCAGTGAAAGCATTTTGTCCAAAAATACGAGCTGCAGGACCTTTAATCACTTCAATTCTTTTGATGACTTCAATTGGTAATGCTAAATTCATAGTGTGATGTCCCGTTTGAGCATCATCTACTTTTATACCATCTATTAACAACAACGTTTGATCAAAACTTCCTCCTCTTATATACAAATCAGATTGCATTCCGTTTACTCCTTGTCGACGCACATCGATTCCTGCAATTTGTTGTAAAGCATCGGCAACATTAGTTACACCTAACTTCTTAATATCTTCAGCGGTAACAATTTGAATAGTTCTTGAATTTTCTTTAAAAGGTAAATCGATTCGAGAAGAAGAAATGACTACTTCTTTAAGCGTGTCTGTTTTTTGATCATTTTCCTGAGCATTCATTAGTAATGTAGACATTAGTAACGAAGCTAAATAAAATACTTTTTTCATTTATATGATATTGGGTTATTTAAAAACGGTGCAAAAGTCGTAACTTTCCGGACGATTAATATAGTCCAGTTTTAAAATGAAAGATAGTCCGGTTAATTCCTTGTTAAAAGAACTTATTAACTTCGATAAAACAAGTACTACATCTGTGTACATACAAATTGCACAACAAATTATCAATGCCATCCAACGAAGTTATTTAAAAGAAGGAACGGCATTACCGGGCACAAGAATTTTTAGTCAATTATTGCGTGTTCATAGGAATACAGCTGTTGCTGTCTATGAAGAATTGGCGGCTCAAGGTTGGGTAGAAATCATTCCTAATAAAGGTACTTTTGTTTTATTTCCAAAACCAAAAACGGCTAAAATAAAAGCGATAACAAATCAAGTTGAAGATGCATATCGTTATCCAAAAAAAACAGGATTCCCATTTCAAACTTCTTTTCATTTAGTTGCAACTGATACTTATTCAGACGCAAAATACATTTTAAACGATGGTCAACCCGATTTAAAATTACATCCTATTCATGAATTTTCGAAATGGTATAGTGCCTCCATGAAACGAAAATCTTTGATTACGAAATGGAATTCAAGTTCAAAAACAAAATACGCTACATTCGAAAATCAACTGTGTAACTTCCTAAATGCCACAAGAGGATTTCATATTACACCAAACAATTTGGTAAGTACTCGTAGTACTGAAATGAGTTTGTATGTGATTTCCCGACTTTTGATTCGAAGAAAAGATGTGGTTTTAGTTGGAAATCTTAGTAATTACAACGCTAATATGATTTTTCAAGAAGTGGGAGCCGATATTAAAACCATTCCAACGGACGCCAATGGATTAGATGTTAATTACATTGAAAAACATTTTACAAAAGGCAAAATTCGATGTGTTTATGTGTGTGCCAATCGCGATTATCCTACAACAAATACGGTGTCTGCCGAGCGAAGAGTGCAGCTTTTACAACTTGCCAAGAGATACCAATTTGCCATTATTGAAGATGATTTTGACTATGATTTTCAGTTGGAAGGTTCCG
>JAHRWO010000150.1 GCA_019105125.1 Flavobacterium sp. | reverse complement strand
AGTAGGATTGTTTACTTCCCAACTTCTTTGTGGCTCTAAACGGATCCGCGCACCATTAGCACCACCACTTCTATCTGAACCTCTATAAGTAGAAGCAGAAGCCCAAGCAACCGTTACCATATCTTGAATCGTTAATCCTGAAGCAACAATTTGAGATTTTAAAGATTTAATGTCTTTATCAGTAACTAATTTATGGTTAACCACTGGAATTGGATCTTGCCAAATTAAATCTTCTTTTGGTGCTTCTGGTCCTAAATAAGTTGTTTTAGGCCCCATATCACGGTGAGTTAACTTAAACCATGCGCGTGCAAAAGCATCGTTAAATGCATCTGGGTTTTCTAAGAAACGTCTTGATATTTTCTCGTAAATAGGATCGTAACGTAACGATAAATCGGTAGTTAACATATAAGGCTTATGCATTTTATTTTTGTCAAATGCATCTGGGATAATCTTATCGTCTGTTTTAGCAACCCATTGTTTTGCTCCAGCCGGACTTGTAGTTAATTCCCAATCGTATTTAAAAAGGAAAGTTAAGTAATCATGTCCCCATTTAGCAGGTGTTGATGTCCAAGTTACTTCTAATCCAGAAGTAATTGCATCTGTACCTTTACCCGATTTGTAAGTACTTTTCCATCCAAGTCCTTGTTCTTCAATTGGAGCTGCTTCTGGTTCTGGACCTACATTTTTAGCATCACCTGCACCATGTGTTTTTCCTAATGTATGACCTCCTGCAATTAAAGCAACAGTTTCTTCATCATTCATTCCCATTCTTCCGAAAGTTTCACGAATGTCTTTTGCTGCTAGTACTGGGTCTGGATTTCCATTAGGACCTTCAGGGTTAACATAAATTAATCCCATTTGAACCGCTGCTAATGGATTCTCTAATTTTCTACCTTCAGAGTAACGTTTATCATCTAACCATTTAGATTCTGGTCCCCAATATACATGAGATTCTGGTTCCCAAACATCTTCTCTACCTCCTGCAAAACCAAAGGTTTTAAATCCAGTAGATTCTAAAGCAACGTTTCCTGTTAAAATCATTAAATCGGCCCAAGAAATCTTGTTACCGTATTTTTGTTTGATAGGCCATAGTAAACGACGTGCTTTGTCTAAGTTACCATTGTCTGGCCAACTGTTTTGTGGTGCAAAACGTTGTTGCCCTGCGCGAGTTCCTCCTCTACCATCACCTGTTCTGTAAGTTCCCGCACTGTGCCAAGCCATACGAATAAATAAACCACCATAGTGTCCAAAATCTGCAGGCCACCAATCTTGTGATTGTGTCATTAATTCACGTAAATCCTTCTTAAGCGCCTCATAATCTAGCGATTGAAATTCTTTCGCATAATCAAATTTAGGCCCCATAGGATCAGACTTTTCTGAATTCTGACGCAATACGTTTAAATTTAATTGATTTGGCCACCATTGTTTGTTTTTGTCAACATTGGTACTTCCTGATGACACTGGAGCAGAGGCTGACTTGTTATTACCACTCATTTTGTGATAATCGCCACCGTGAGGACCACCTTGAGCATTTTCTTTAGAAATGGTCATTGTTCTTCCTGTTACAGGACAAGTAGCCGTCTCTTGTGCCATAGCAACTAGGCCAAGAAATAAACTGGTTGTTAGTAAAACTTTTTTCATATTAAAAGATTATTTGTTTTAAAATATTAATCCAAATTTCTAATAATTAATTTTTATGTCAAGGAAAACTAAAATGTTATTTCTTATCTAATTATAAGTTTTATTGATTATTACAAAAAGAAAGAAAAGAAAAAAGCTATTACAGAAGGGTACAAAACAAAAAAAAAGCCTCAAACGAGACTTTATTTTATAATTCTTTAAATATAGTATGCATTAAACGTTTTTTATCATTAATGCTTTCTTCAAGGGAAATCATGGTTTCAGTTCGGTAAACTCCTTCAATGTCATCTATCATGAAAATCACTTCTTTAGCATGCTTTGTATCTTTTGCTCTAATCTTACAAAAAATATTGAATTTACCTGTAGTAACGTGTGCAACAGTAACAAATGGTATTTGGTTGATGCGTTCCAAAACAAATTTCGTTTGAGAAGTATTGTGAAGGAATACTCCTACGTAAGCAATGAAAGAATAACCTAATTTTTCGTAATCTAATGTAAGAGATGAACCTTGAATAATACCAGCATCCTCCATTTTTTTAACTCTCACATGAACCGTACCAGCAGAAATTAATAGTTTCTTAGCGATATCTGTGAAAGGAACTCTTGTGTTGTCAATCAACATATCTAGTATTTGATGATCTACTTCATCTAAACGAAATTTACTCATAAGTGCTTATAATAAATGTTAAAATTTTATAATTTAAATAACATAAAGACAAAAGTATTATTTTTTTTTAACTCCATTATAAAAACAAGTTAAATTATTTATGAAGAAATCAGCTTTTTCGCCATTTTTTGGGAATAATGAAATATTTGATGAAAAAACTCCATTCTCACAATCATATTCCCTATGACCAAAATAACCTTCTAAATCACAAACTTTATCAATAATCGCTACGAACTCAATTCCTTTGTCCGTCAGTTGTTCTTTATATTG
>JAHRWO010000385.1 GCA_019105125.1 Flavobacterium sp. | reverse complement strand
CTCATTTTTTTAGATTTTTATATCATAACGCAAATAACGAGATTTAGTGTGTAACTAAAAACAAATTCTTACATTTACTTTTTAAATTTAGAATAATGCAACTCAGTTATTGGGAAATAAAAAATTGGTTTTCAAGCGTAGATTTTACTATCGTAGGTAGTGGAATTGTAGGTTTACATACCGCATTAGCTTTACGCGAAAGATTCCCTTCAGCAAAAATTTTAATTCTCGAAAAAGGCGTTTTGCCACAAGGTGCTAGTACAAAAAACGCTGGTTTTGCTTGTTTTGGAAGTATTTCCGAAATCATAGACGATTTAAAAACGCATACTGAAGAAGAAGTAATCCAACTGATTCAAAAACGATATGCAGGGTTACAATTGCTTCGAAAAAATCTCGGCGATTCTGTCATTGATTTGAAACCTTATGGCGGTTATGAATTATTTCTAAAAGAAGACGAATCGTTTTATAACGAATGCATTCAGAAAATTCCATTTATCAATGATATCATCAAACCGCTTTTCAAAACAGATGTTTTTTCGAAAGAAGTAGATCGTTTTAATTTTGGAGGTATTTTCGAAAATTTAATCTTCAATCCATTCGAAGCGCAAATTGATACCGGAAATATGATGCAAGCGTTATTAAAAAAAGCACATCAAAATGACATTCTGATTTTAAACTCTCAAACGGTAACAAGTTTTCAAGAACTAAACGATGGTGTTGAGGTGGAAACGAATGGAATTACATTCAAAACTAATAAATTATTATTCACTACAAATGGTTTTGCATCGCAATTGACAAATAACCAAGTTATGCCTGCAAGAGCGCAAGTTTTAATAACAAAACCAATTCCGAATTTAGATATTAAAGGTACTTTTCACTTAGATAAAGGCTATTTTTATTTTAGAAATATAAACGATAGAATTCTTTTTGGCGGCGGAAGAAACTTAGATTTCGAAGGCGAAACCACCACTTCTCACGATACCACAGAATTGATTCAAAATCGTTTGGAAGAGTTATTAAAAACGGTAATTTTGCCTCATCAGGAGTTCGAAATTGAACACCGATGGAGCGGCACTATGGGCGTGGGAATACACAAAAAACCTATAGTGGAACAACTTTCAAATAACGTTTATTGCGGAGTTCGCATGGGCGGAATGGGAGTTGCTATTGGCAGTTTAGTCGGACAAGAATTAGCAGATTTAATATAGAATGGCAAAAAAAATTACTCCAAGTAAAAAGACTTCAGCAAAAAAACCAGCAAAAAAAAGAACTACAGTTCAAAAGATATTTCGTTTCTTTTGGTTACTCTTTTTATGGTTTAACATTATCAGTTTTTCAGTGGTGTTACTTTTTAAATTTGTTCCAGTTCCTTTTACTCCTTTAATGGGTATGCGCGCTTTAGAACATAATGAAGCAGGGAAAGAAATGACATACAGTCATGAATGGGTTCCAATTGACGAAATTTCATTAAACCTTCAAAAAGCGGTTATTGCTAGCGAAGATGGTCGTTTTTTAGAGCATTGGGGTTTCGATTTTAAAGCTATGCAGAAAGCTTATGAAAATAATGAAAAAGGGAAACGTCTTAAGGGTGGAAGCACTATTTCTCAACAGACTGCAAAAAATGTTTTCTTGTGGCAAGGTAGAAGTTATGTTCGTAAAGGTTTAGAAGCATATTACACCGTTTTAATTGAACTAATTTGGGGTAAAAAACGCATCATGGAAGTTTATCTAAATAGTATCGAAATGGGAGATGGCGTTTACGGAGCTGAAGCAGCAGCCAAACATTGGTACAGAAAAGATGCCGCCAGTTTAACCCGTTATGAAGCTGCCGGAATTGCCGCTATTCTCCCTAACCCAAGAAAATATAAAGCTTCTAATTCTTCTTCTTATATTAACAGAAGAAAGGCAAAGATTAGCAGAGAGATTGGTTACGTGAAATTGGATTACTAATTGCAACCAAATCAAAAATAATGCAAACCGAAAGCGATTTTGTTTTCGGTTTTTCTTTTTCGTAACATTTCGATTATCACTTCGACTAATATAGAAAAATTAAAAATTATGAGAGCTCACGAAATCGATTACCATATTTATGGTGAAGAAATGCAATATGTGGAAATTGAATTAGATCCTCAAGAAGTAGTCGTTGCCGAAGCCGGAAGTTTTATGATGATGGAAAACGGCATCAAAATGGAAACTATTTTTGGTGATGGTAGTCAAGACCAACAACAAGGCCTTTTTGGTAAATTATTATCTGCAGGTAAACGTGTTTTAACTGGAGAAAGTTTATTTATGACTGCTTACCAAAATCAAGATTTCGGAAAACGAAAAGTATCATTTGCATCGCCATATCCAGGAAAAATTGTCCCAATTGATTTGCAACAATTAGGTGGGAAATTCATCTGTCAAAAAGATTCATTTTTGTGCGCTGCCAAAGGTGTTTCAGTCGGAATCGAATTCACAAAAAAAATCGGAACAGGATTATTTGGAGGCGAAGGTTTTATCATGCAAAAAATCGAAGGTGATGGAATGGCTTTTGTACATTCAGGCGGAACTTTGGCTAAAAAAGAATTACAGCCTGGAGAATTACTTCGTGTTGATACAGGATGCTTAGTAGGTTTCACCAAAGATGTAGATTACGACATTGAGTTCGTTGGAGGAATTAAAAACACCATTTTCGGTGGAGAAGGTGTGTTCTTTGCAACGCTTCGCGGACCTGGGACGGTCTATATTCAATCGTTACCTTTTAGTAGATTAGCAGGTAGAATTTATGCAAGCGCTCCTCAAAACGGCGGAAGCAGAGAAGAAGGAAGCTTACTTGGAGGTTTAGGTCGAATGCTTGATGGTGATAACAGATTTTAATAACAAAATTCACGATGAAAATCGGGAATTTATTTTAAGGGGCGAAAGGTCTTACTATAGGTGATAACATATTGAAATTTTCCTTTGTTTACTTTTTTCATCAAGTAAATATATTTGTGCTTTGCCATTTTTTTAGCTGGAATTATCACTTCTTTTTTGGTACTGATATCTTTCACAAGAACATCAAAATTAGTATTTACACTGAAATAATTCGCAATTCTACTTTTCAGATTAGTGATCGGATATTCAGAAAAAATGACTTTTCCGTTTTGCGAAATGATGATTTTTTCTCCCTTGTAAGTTTGCGTCAGTATCAAGATGCTTTTACTTGAACTCGTTGCCCCAACTTCTTCTTGAATGTTTTTAATTTCGGTTTTGGCAGCACTTCTAAAATCATCACGATACACGCTTTTTACAGTCGAATTACAACTTTGCAATCCGACAGAAGCAATAATAATGGATATAAAAACTAGAATTCTCATAATTAGAAAACCCATTTTTTGAAGTTTTATTGCATAAAAAAAGAGCCCGAAGGCTCTTTTATCAGTTTTTTAACTTTTCTATTTTAATTCTTTAACACCCATATTGTAAAGGGTAAATACTTGCATATCCACATTTTCTTGAATCGTAGCAGCTACTGATTTTCCTGCTCCATGACCTGCATTTACATCAATTCGTATTAAAACTGGGTTGTCTCCAGCTTGTTTCGCTTGTAATTCTGCAGCAAATTTGAAACTGTGTGCTGGAACTACTCGATCGTCATGATCACCTGTTGTTACCATGGTTGCTGGATATTTCGTACCCGCTTTTACATTATGAACTGGTGAATATCCTTTAATGTATTCAAACATTTCTTTGCTTTGTTCAGAAGTTCCGTAATCGTAAGCCCAACCTGCTCCAGCGGTAAAAGTATGGTAACGCAACATATCTAAAACTCCAACAGCTGGTAATGCTACTTTTACTAAATCAGGTCGTTGTGTCATTACCGCACCAACTAATAAACCTCCGTTTGAACCACCTTTAATCGCTAAATAATCAGATGAAGTATATTTTTCTTTGATTAGATATTCAGCTGCTGCAATGAAATCGTCAAAAACGTTTTGCTTTTTCAATTGTGTTCCGGCATCGTGCCATTTTTTACCGTATTCTCCACCGCCGCGTAAATTCGCAACAGCGTAAACTCCTCCGTTTTCTAACCAAACCGCATTTGCAATACTAAAAGATGGAGTTAAACTCACATTAAATCCTCCATATCCATATAAAATTGTTGGGTTTTGACCGTTTAATTTTGTTCCTTTTTTATACGTAATAATCATTGGAACTTTTGTGCCATCTTTTGAAGTATAAAACACTTGTTTTGATTCGTAATCAGCTGAATTAAAATCAACTTTAGGTTTTTGGTAGATTGTTGATTTTCCTGTTTTTGGATCAAAAGCATAAGTAGTTCCAGGGGTTACGTAATTCGTAAACGAAAAATATAAAGTAGTTTCTTTTTCTTTTCCACCAAAACCACCAGCTGTTCCAACACCTGGTAATTGAATATCACGCACTAATTTTCCGTTGTAATCATATTGTTTAATGAACGAAACCGCATCTTTCATATAACTTGCAAAAATGTAACCGCTACCAGTGTTTGGCGACAATACATTTTCAGTTTCAGCGATGCAATCTTTCCAGTTCTCTTTTGCTGGATTGGATAAGTCAAAATTTACCACGCGTTTGTTTGGTGCTTTATAATTCGTTACCAAATAAATTTTAGAACCTTTGTTGTCTAAAACATCATTATCATTTTCGTAATTGTCAATTAACGTTACAATTTTACTATCTGGTTTTGATAAATCTAAATAATACAATTCGTTTCCAGACGTTGAATTCGCTGCCGAAATGAATAAATATTTTTCATCTTCTGAAACATAACCACCAACA
>JAHRWO010000105.1 GCA_019105125.1 Flavobacterium sp. | reverse complement strand
TCTATTTTAACAATATCTAACATTTCGTGACGGTTGTACATTTTCACACGACCCAACCCGATTTGTCTTGATAAAGCTGAATAGGCTCCTAATAATAATTGTTGTCCTGTTTGTCCAGCAGCGTAAAAAGTACGTTGTACTTGAGTTCCACCAAACGAACGGTTGTCTAACATTCCACCATATTCACGAGCGAATGGAACACCTTGAGCAACACATTGGTCGATAATGTTTCCTGAAACTTCTGCTAAACGGTGAACGTTTGCTTCACGCGCACGGTAGTCACCTCCTTTAATTGTATCATAGAAAAGACGGTAAACACTATCACCATCATTTTGATAATTTTTTGCTGCATTGATACCCCCTTGAGCGGCAATCGAGTGTGCACGACGAGGAGAATCTTGAAAACAGAATGCTTTCACATTATACCCCATTTCTCCAAGAGAAGCGGCAGCTGAAGCACCTGCTAAACCAGTTCCTACCACAATAATATCGATTTTTGGTCTATTATTTGGAGCAACTAATTTCAAGTGATTTTTATGATTGGTCCATTTATCTTTTAAAGGACCAGCTGGTATTTTAGAATCTAACTTCATAATATATACTGATGTTGATTATTTTTTAAAGTGTAAAAAGATTGGGATAATAGCAAATAAAATTGGAACTATTATCGAAAATGCTTTCCCTACAAACTTAATGATAGGTGTAATTTTAGAACTATTTACTCCTAACGATTGGAAAGCACTTTGGAAACCATGCCACAAGTGGAACGCTAAAGCAACCATTGAAAAAACATAAAAGATTGTAAAGGCTAAACCATATTTTGGATCTTTAAAGAAATCTACAGTTAATTTGTATAAGTCTTTATAAAGATTGGCTGCTTTTACGTCAGCTTGACTGTAGTACAACTCCGTTCTGTTTTTGATTACAAATTGTTTTGGCATCATTGAAGTTGGGTCTACTTTTTCCCCTTCTTTAGCCACTTGATCTACCAAAAACAACTGACCAACTTGAGTTCCAACATAAAATTTTTGTTTGTTTCCTTGCACTTCAATTTCTCTAACCATCAAAGGCATGTTTTTGTCGAAATGCATTTTAGCCCAGAAATTAACCATATGAGTAGCAATGAAAACTAAAATGATTGTTCCTAAAACAGCCATATTTCTTGAAGCAAAACTACTTGAAGAACCATTCGTTTTAGCATAACCAACAGGCCTTGCTTTTTTGTTTTGAATGGTCAACATAATTCCATCAATTGCATGGAAAATAATTGAAATGTAAGTTAAATAGGAAAGTAACTTTACTGCTGGATTAGTGGTCATGAACAATGCATATTCATTAAATTGCAAACTGGTTCCAAAAATCAATTGAAGATTTCCTGCCAAGTGTCCCGCCAAAAACAAGCATAAGAATAAACCTGTAAGAGCCATCCAGTATTTTTTTACTATAGACGACTTTAATAGTGCTGATTTTGCCATAATTTTTATTTGATTGTACTAGTTTAATAAAAAATCAAACAAAAATACGGCTATTTGAATTTAACTACAACCTTTTCGAGCTAATTTATAATGAATTTAAAATGAATTTAACTAACGTTGAATATCAGGGTTTTACAAGAATAAAAAATATCTATATATAGTATTTTTGCAAAAAATATTTATGGGATAAGATTTCTTATCCAAAAAAGACGCTTCATTTATGCGAATTTAAATACCCTACAAAAATACTATTCTAAGTGTTTTACTTTTTTGAGGTTAGAATTTGAAATGATTGGTTTTCCGATGTTTTTTCTTTTGAAATTGTTACTCTGTACTTTCCTACAGGTAAATAAATCTTCTGATTTTCAGCTGCTTTTAATTTGATATTCTTATCTTTTTTATTCCAATTATCCGCAACATTTTTTGGCATCGAATAATCGAAATTAAACGAATTCAATCCTTTTTTAGCTTCTACTTTTTGGGCATGAACAATCATTCCAGCTCCGTTTGTGATGGAAACATTTACCATACCATCACCATTTGAATAAAACCAAATTGTTTGCGATGGCTCACTCGGTTTTCCCCAAGCGTAATTTTGAGTTCCCCAACGATCAGATTTTGTTCTATCATTCACTTTAAACAAATGCAGATTTTTAACTAAAACTTCCTTAGTTAATTCTTGAACTCTAGAAATATCTATTTTATATAGCGAACGACCGTGAGTTCCCACGATTAATTCTTTTACTTTCGTTTGAATAACGGCATCATGAACCGCTACTTTTGGCATTCCGTTTGAAAAATCTTGCCAAGTTACCCCTTTGTCCAATGAAATAAACAAGCCATTATCTGTACCAACATATAAAATATTCTCGTTAGCCGAATCTTCAACAATTACGTTAACCGCTTGCGTTAATCCGCTTGAAATTGAAGTCCAAGTAGTTCCAAAATCTTCTGAAACAAATACATAACTTTCAAAATTATCGTTTCTGTAACCGTTTAAAGTTGCATAAACTCTTTCTTTTTTATGAGTCGAAGCCACAACTCTAGAAACCCATAAATTTTGATGTAAATTACTTGAAATCAATTGCCAAGAAGCCCCGCCATCTCTCGAAACGTGAATTTTCCCATCATCAGAACCCACATAAAGTAAACCAAATTGGAATTTACTTTCTGAAATAGTCGTCAATGTTCCAAAAGCTACATTTCCTTCTTTTTCTCCATTGGTTAAATCTCCTGAAATTCGTTCCCAAGTTTCACCTTGATTCATAGAACGGTGTAAAAATTCCGAACCCATGTACAAAATATCTTGGTTGTGCGAAGACAATAAAATCGGTGTTTGCCAGTTGAAACGATATGGTTTTTCTCCTTTTGGAGCTCTTGGTGTAATATAATCAAACTTGCCTTCTTTCTGATTGATTCTATAGTAATTTCCAAATTGGTAACCCGTGAAAACCACGTTTGGATTGCGACTATCGATTTGTGTTTGCATTCCATCGCCGCCCATTAATTCTTGATATGGATATTTTCCTTCTTGATGCCAAGCTACATTGTGCGAGTAATTATTTGGACCAAACCAAACCCCGTTATCTTGCATTCCACCATAGACATTATAATTTTCTTGATAATCTACATTCACAGCATAAAACTGACTTACTGCTTCGTTATTGCATTTTATCCAATGTGCTCCATTATCGTAGGAAATATTCACACCTCCATCATTTCCGTTAATGATATGATTTGGATTTTCTGGATTGACCCAAGTTACGTGATGATCTGCATGTACATTTTCTTTTGAAATAGCTGTGAAGGTTTTTCCGCCATCTTCCGAAAACAATAATGGAACACCACCAATATAAACACGATTTTGATTGGTTTCATCTACCGAAATATTCGCAAAATAATATCCATAGGTATAAAACATATCATCGATATAATTCTGATTCGTCTTCTTCCAAGATTTTCCGCCGTCTTCTGATTTGTAAACTTCGCAACCAATTACTTCGGTTTCAAATAAGGCTTTATTTGCATCCGAAAGGAATTTCAAAACATCTTTCGGTTCCATATGGTTATCAGCAATCCAATTTTTTATATTCTCAGCACGATATTTATCTCTGAAACCACTTTCTTTTAAAGCATTATTCAATTCTTTGCTCGAAATTTCCATGATATCAGCTCCAGGAGAAGACAGCATTACGGTCAATTTATTTTTTGAAGCTGCTTTTGGTCGCATATTCTGATTGTCCAAAACAGCATAAATCACGTTTTCATTGAACATCGCTAAACCAATTCTTCCCACACCTTCATTCGCTGGAAATCCACTTTCTTTAGTTGTAACTAATTTCCAAGAAGTTCCACC
>JAHRWO010000079.1 GCA_019105125.1 Flavobacterium sp. | reverse complement strand
TAAAACAGAACTTGATTTAATAAATGAGCTAATAACAACAGCAAAAAAGAAAATTGAGCTTCATAACGAAACAGTTAAAAACATTACACGAGAAAGTTCCCAGCTTACAAAAGAAGTTTGGCGGTACATAATTGAGCAACTCAAATCGGTTTATCAAAACTACAATGCTAAAAACATCACTTTCACCAAATCAATAGAGGGATTGGAGAAAAGCAAAAAAGCAAATGATGATAAACTGAAGATACTAAAAGCAGAAATTGCCGAATTAGAACAACTTAATACCAATATTGAGCATACCAAGAACGAAATCAACACCCTATTGGAAAAATTTGGTTTTACCAATTTTAAATTAACCGAAGCCACCGAAGAAAAGGGAAGTTATCAAATCATTCGTCCTACAGGTGAGCGGGTTGAACGCACTTTAAGCGAAGGCGAAAAAACATTTATCACTTTTCTATATTTCTATCATTGGTTAAAAGGCAGTATTGATAAGGATTTAATAAGTGTTGACAGGGTTGTTGTATTCGATGACCCTATTTCGAGTTTAGATTGCGATGTGTTGTTTATTGTAAGTCATTTAATACGGAAAACAATAGATGAAATCCGCTCCAAAACAAGTAATATTAAGCAAATCATCATTCTAACACATAACGTATATTTTCACAAAGAAGTAACTTTTAACATTAAAAGGCAGGAAGCAAACAGGCTGAAAGATGAAACATTTTGGATATTGCGTAAAAAAAGCGATGTGTCTAAAATTTTTCTGCACGAAAAAAATCCTGTCCAAACATCATACGAACTGCTTTGGCGTGAAGTGAAAGAAAATCCCGATAGTATTACAATTGAAAACTCGTTACGACGGATAATCGAAAACTATTTTAAAATGTTTGGAGGTATTTCGCCTGATGATATTTTGAATAGACTTGATGATGAAGATAAAATGACAGCAGCCTCTTTGCTATCATGGTCTAACGCTGGTTCGCATGGTTTGAACGATGATTTATACATTGCAACCGAAAGCGAAAAATATCTGAAAGTTTTTAAAACAATCTTTGCTAAAACCAATCATATTGAACATTATAACATGATGATGGGCATTAGTTCTGAGGTTGAAGAACCTATAAATATTGAATAATTATGAGCGACTTAATCATATACAACACCCCTGATGGTAAAAGCTCCATTGCCCTGTATGCCAAAGATGGCAGCGTGTGGCTTAACCAAACGCAAATAGCCGAACTTTTTGCCACCTCAAAGCAAAATATCGGGCAGCATGTATCGAGTATATTAAAAGAGAGCGAGTTAGATGCCGATTCAGTTGTAAAGAATTACTTTACAACTGCCGCCGATGGCAAAAACTATAATATAACGTTTTACTCGCTCGAAATGATTATGGCTATTGGCTTTCGGGTGCGTGGGGTGCGTGGTACGCAATTTCGCCAATGGGCAAACCGCAACCTTACCGAGTATTTGCGCAAGGGCTTTGTAATGGACGATGAGCGTTTGAAAAACCCTGATGGGCGCCCCGATTATTTTGATGAGTTACTCAGTCGCATACGTGATATTCGGGCATCAGAAAAACGCTTTTACCAAAAAGTACGTGATTTGTTTGCCCTTAGCAGCGATTACGATGCAACCGACAAAGCCACCCAAATGTTTTTTGCCGAAACCCAAAACAAATTACTGTTTGCCGTTACAGGCAAAACCGCAGCCGAATTAATTGTAGGCCGTGCCGATGCACAAAAAGAGAACATGGGCTTAACTGCGTGGAAAGGTGCAATTGTTCGCAAGCAGGATATTATCACAGCCAAGAACTACCTTACCGAAGATGAAATTGATACCTTGAACCGTTTGGTGGTTATCTTCCTCGAAACAGCCGAGCTTACAGTAAAAGAGCGAAAAGACCTAACCATGTCATTTTGGAAAGAAAACGTTGACCGCTTATTGAATTTTCAGAACAAGAAAATTTTGCAAGGGAGCGGAACGGTATCAAATGCACAAATGGAAAGCCATGTAGAAAAGTTATACGAACAATTCGACCAAAAACGTAAGGCTTATGAAGCTTTAAATGCCGACAAAAACGACCTTGAGGAAATAAAAGCAATAGAAAACAAACTAAAGAAACGAAATGAACGAAGCGGAAACAAGAGCTGAACTAATTGACCCTAAGTTAAAGGCTTGCGGTTGGGGTGTTACTGAAGGCTCTAAAATCCTTCGTGAATACCACATAACCCAAGGTAAAATACAAACAGACGGTGGACGTGGCAAAAAAGAAATTGCCGATTATGTATTGGTACATAAAGGTATCAAACTCGCCATAGTAGAAGCTAAGAGCGATGAACTGGAAGTTGGCGAAGGCGTAATGCAAGCAAAAAAATACGCTCAAAAACTGCAATTAGAAACCACTTATAGCACCAACGGTAAAGATATTTACCAAATCTGTATGAAAACAGGCGAAGAAGGTTTAGTAACAAACTTTTTAAGCCCCGAACAACTTTGGAATAAAACCTTTGCCGAGCAAAACAATTGGAGAGAAAAATTTGCAAATGTGCCTTTTGAAGATAAAAGCGGAAGCTGGCAGTTAAGATATTATCAAGAAATAGCCGTTCAAAGAACCGTTGAAGCCATTGCACAAAGCAAGGACAGAATTTTGCTAACACTTGCCACAGGAACAGGAAAAACGGCAATTGCTTTTCAAATAGCTTGGAAACTGTTTCAAACTCGCTGGAATTTGAATAGAGACGGCAACCGCAGACCAAGAATTTTATTTTTAGCAGACAGAAATATTTTAGCCGACCAAGCCTATAACTCATTTTCTGCATTTCCCGAAGATGCTTTGGTACGGATAAAACCAAGCGAGATTAAGAAAAACGGAAAAGTGCCAACCAACGGCAGTATTTTCTTTACTATTTTTCAAACCTTTATGAGTGGCACGGATGCAGAAGGGAAGCCTGCA
The DNA here is from genome assembly GCA_019105125.1 of Flavobacterium sp. Taxonomy (GTDB): domain Bacteria; phylum Bacteroidota; class Bacteroidia; order Flavobacteriales; family Flavobacteriaceae; genus Flavobacterium. The sequence continues at coordinate 99 of JAHRWO010000079.1, read as the reverse complement.
CCATATTTTGGCGAATATCCAGCCGACTACTTCGATTTTATCATTATTGACGAGTGCCATCGTGGCGGAGCAAACGACGAAAGCAATTGGCGAGGCATT
>JAHRWO010000053.1 GCA_019105125.1 Flavobacterium sp. | reverse complement strand
TTTGTATCTTTTGTCCGTGCGCTAAAAAGTTTATGGCGAATATTTTTTAGTTGTTTTTCAAGGTCTTTTACTATGTCGGTGGTAAACAGGTTTGCCTCTTTGTTTATGCCAATCAAAGTGTTGGCGGTTACAAATTTGGTTTCAAGGTTTGGCAATGGACGTATGCCAAAATTTTCAGCAGCTTTGGTATTGCTTTTTTGGTCAACTACCAAGGAAATAAAGAACCGTAATTTTGATATTTGCGTGGCAATAGGTTGTATATCCACGCCATAAATGCAATTCTCAATCAGGTAAAGTTTACGGGCATAATCGGGGTCGTTTACCCGTTGGTCAAACGCATTGTTTATTTCTTTTAGTTTTTCTTCCCGCTCGGCTTTGTCATCAATAGTTTTAAATACTTCGCTGGTTTCTTCCTGTACTTTTTGTATTTGTACCTCTTTCCAAATTAGGTTATTAGGGTCGAGCTTTTGCAGCATGTGCACCATTTTTTGAAGCACACCCATAGGAAATGCACCCGAACCACAAGCAGGGTCGAGTATTTTACAACGGTCGAGTGCTGAAACGATATTTCGGGTAAGTTTCTGATTATCGGCAAATGGATTTTTGGCATCAAACGAAGCCAGTTGGTGCAATTTTTCGTCCACCTGTTTTTCGTCCATTTCCCAATCGGTAACTGCATTCTTCAAGTACGCAATCAGGCTTTCGTCAACCATATAGTTAACAATCTCACGAGGTGTATAGAACGAGCCTGTTTGTTTACGAGCCGTTGTTTTGGTTTCGGGGTTGTAACTTGCCAACAGGTTTTCAAATACCTTACCTAACAATTCGGGGTCAAGCGCAACGTCTTCTTCAATCGGGGTATTTTCAGTAATGGTAAACTTGTACGATTTCAGAATGTTTATCAATCCTTTTACTGCTGCTTTCTTGGTTGTATTGTTATTAACGCCGTATTCGTTGCTTAAATCAACCTCTTCAGGAGTGCCAAAAAACAAATAATCGGGAACTATTAATTGCTCGCCTTTTGTCATTTGGTCAGAAAAACCGTCAATGTATGTATTGCTGTATTTATCGTCCAAACATTCAAACAAACCACCATTTAAAAACGGAACCGTTTGGTTCATGAGTTCCAGAAAAGCATCAGGATTTTTAAAGTATCGTTTGTACCGCATCAAATAATCAATGCCACGGTGTGTACCGTAACCATCGCCACGGAAACCACGTTCACGAGAATCGGTGCCGTCTGGCTTAATAGGGCAGTTAAGTGAAGCGAAAAACAAGTTTTGCAGTATTGCCCTGTAATAAACACTGTCTTTGTTTGCCTGATTAAACAAGCCATTTTCGTGATACGGTGCAATATCATTCAAAATATCTTTTTGCAATGCTTCGAGGTCAAACAGTTCCTCGGGAATTAATTTCTTTTCTTTTATAAACCAAGTAAATAACAAACGGGTAAGCAAACGAATTACATTGGTGGCGTTGTGTTCCTGAATTAAATCATCCAATTTGGCATTTTTCTTAATAGCATCGGCTTCGGTTGGTTTATAAGGGAAAGTAACCTGCTTAACTGCCCAAAAATACCAGTTTGAAAGTTCCTGATAAAATCGCTTGTTAAGAACACTAACACTAAAAACCTCTTGCCAATAAGCATAAAGTTTGGCGAAAGTATCAACGGCTTTTGTACCAGATGTTTGAATACGAAGTTGGTTGATAATATCTTCGTGTCCACGGTGAGGGCGTTGTATGTCAATATCACGTAGCAAAGATACTTTACCTGCTTTTTCGCCTTCACGCCACGCTTGTTTGTATTGCAGTCGTTCGGTGTTGGCAAATGCAATATATTGTCCTTTGTCATCGGCATATTTAAAAACTAATACAACAGGTGTGTAATAAAACTCACGATTAAATGCCCTTGAAATTTCAGCCAATTGGGAACGTGTAGGCAACAGTTTGTTTTCACGCTGATTCAAGGTTACACCAAAAATCAAAATACCATCGTAATCGGATTTGATTTTTTCCACAGCAAGACTTTTGTTGCCTTCAAAAGCAGCATCGTCAATCATCCCCACAAAATACACTTCGTTTACGAGTTGAAACGTGCTGTTTTCTTTGTAGGTATCTTTTAAAATTTCTTGTGCTGAAGTTGGTTCATCGGCAACATAATTAACAGGAACGTTAAGTTCGTTGAACAAGGCTTTAATTGCCTGTAGAAAAGAAATATCTCTAAAATAACTTAGTTTCATAATACTATACTGTTACTAAAAGCCATGTAATTAAATCGAAATTGTCGAGTTGATATTTTTCATCAACTTTTACGTTTTGCTTCACTCTTGCCAAAGCACCTTTGTCGCCTTTTCGGAGTTTGTCTAAAACGTCTTTTGCCTCTCTGCCCATTGATTTTTTTATTGTACCATCGGATTGTACTTCTGTTTCGGTTGCCTGACTATCTAAATAGTTTTTCAATGCATTTACTAATTCCTGTATTGCAGATTCATCTCCCTTATCAATAGCATCAGGCACAAAACGCTCCCTGTCTTTGTGATAAGTAATTGCATCCAAAACCTCTTTCTGGTTGAGCAAAACCATTTCCCCTTTATAATCAATGTAAATAATATCAAATACTCTGTAAATGTGGTCACGCTGCTTTTCAGGTTTTGATGGATAGCCTAGAAGTGCAATAATGCCGTCTTTTGAACATATATTTTTATCCGATTTGAAACCCGAATACACACCTTTAGGCATTCGCTGGTATTTTGCTTTGTCTTTATTAAACTCCTCAAATAAATCTTGTCGGTATTTTTCGAGAGATAAATCGTCAAATCCAAGTCCCTGGTCACTCACTTCAATATCATCCCAAGATGTTTGCATTTGCTCCATCATTCGGGATTTTAGGCGATTTTCAAGATTTTCATCTTCTGCCATTTCTTTGAAGGTATCGGAAAATTCAAGGTTCACTTCGGCACCTGCCAATTTCATAGCAGCCATTCGCTGCTCAATACGACCCTGCAAATCTAAGTAGTTGTTTATGTTGTTTGATGGCCAGAAATTAATACCGTAAATCTTTTGATTTGGCGAGCCCAAACGGTCAATACGCCCCATTCGTTGAATAATCCTTACAGGATTCCAGTGTATATCGTAATTAATTACCATATCAGCATCCTGCAAGTTTTGTCCTTCACTTAAAGCATCGGTTGCAATTAGAATATCAATAGGGTTTTGTAACTTTTGATAGGTTTTTGGATGGTTGTCTGCAATCCATTTTATCCATTCCTGATAAGCATTTGATTTATGTTTTTCGGAATCAAAATCCCACTCTTTTTCCTTGTAAAGTTTCGTGTAAGGAGCAAAGCACTCAAGTATTGGTTCAAAGTTTTTGGTTTCTTCATCCGAATCGGAAGTTAATGAACCAGAGCCTGAAACCATTGCCAAATTATTAAATCCCCTTGCCTTTAATTGCTCAAACAGGTATTTAGCGGTATCCCTATAAACTGTGAAAATTACGACTTTCTGATTGTTTGCATTCGCACCTTTTAAACGTTTGGTTTGAATTTGTTTTATCAGTTCTTCAAGTTTATTATCAATTGAGTTTAGATTGTTTGGCTTGTCAATTTCCTTTTTTATACGGGCTTCGAATTTTTGTAGGTTAATAAATAGATTATCCAACGCATCCAAATCTTTCTTTAAATCCTTTTTAAAATTTTCAATATTGCCTGCTGCATCAATTTCAGATAAACTTATTTTACGCTTTTTACCAAGTGTAAATTCATCGTATTGCTCTTCAAATTCATCATCTTCAAATTGAGTGGAATCTACATCATCAATTGTTTGGTTCTTTTTATTTTCAAGATAATTCTTGATTTTATCCAACGCATTTTGATGATGGTTTTTAATTTTCTCTACTGTTGAATAAAACGAAAACCACGACGATTCCAAACGCTTAACCATTAAAATGTACATCATTTTAACAAGAAAACGGTCTCGTTGCCTTTCATCATGTAAAACATTCTTTTCCTTTTCATCAATGTCAACATAAAACGAAGGCTGGTAGCCTGAAAGCATTGGCGGGAAATGGTCAAAAAGTTCTTCAAATGTTTCAAAGTTACCCAGTTCATGAGGAGTAACAAAAAGGTTTATTGGTTTCTCTTTGTGTGGAAAAATTAATTCTTTTTGATGTCCGTCAATCATTTTTCGTGTACGGGCAACGGTTAATGAATCTGTAAGGGTAAAGAAATTTGCTGGTAGTTTTTTTATAAACTCGCTTATTTTTGGTTTATCGTCCTCTCTCCATTCGTTAAATGCCTTTTGTGCATTTCGGAAAGTATATTCAATATTTCTAACTCCTAAATTCTCGTTATATCCTTGCACGTCGCCCTGAACCATTAATTTAAACTGATTGCGGATATCATTTAACGAGTTATTAATTGGCGTTGCTGAAAGCAACAATACTTTAATGTCTTCATTTGGCTTTAGAACTTGTTCTAATAAAAACTTATAACGATTCGATTTATCATTTCTTAAATTGTGGCTCTCATCAATTACTATAAGTTTGGGCTTGTCATTATTGAAAAACTTATCTGCACGGTCATCATATTTTTCAAGTCTTTCTTCGCTCATATCTGTATGGAAACGAACAAAAAAATCAAACTGGTCTTTCTCGAATTTCGATTCCTGATTCTTTCTATACCTTTTCCAGTTGTTTTCAAGTTTCTTTGGACAAAGCAAAAGAACTTCACGCCCTTGCAATTGAAAGAACTTCATTACAGCCAACGCACTCCATGTTTTTCCCAAACCAACGGCGTCAGCCAATATTGCTCCATTGTATTTTTGAAGCATTCGGATTAAACTTAAAACACCTTTCTTTTGAAAATCATAAAGGGCATTATAAATTACACTGTTTTCCAAACGTCCAACCTGTCTGCTAAAATCAGGGTCGTTTTCTTGCTCAATAAGCTGTGACCCGAACAGTTCAAATAGAATTTTAAAATATATTTCTCTTGGTGTGTACTTGATAAATATTTTTTCTATTTCGTGAATTAGATATTCCTTGAAATCAACTTTTGTTTTAGTTCCATTATTATGAATAATTGTCTTATCCTTGTGGGCTTGTGGTCTTATCCAAAGGTTTTCAAACCAACTCACAAGTTCTTTGTATTGGTTGTTATTTCCAGTTTCAGCAATGTTTAATTCAACATTATTTGTTGTCTTTAGTCCAATTCCCGCTTCTGTCAGATTAGAACTTCCCGAAATGAAGTATTTCTTTCTATCGTCATTTTCAGATGGGTTAAACAGATAATTTTTAGCATGGCAAAAATTAGGCTCAAGAGTTTTTGCAATTACTTTATTTTGTTTTAGAAAATTAACAGCTTCTTGTGCAACACTACTTAATTTTAAAGATGCTTCAATGCTTATGTTCTCATTCAATAAGTCCAAAGGTCTGTTGTCCTCAATGTCAACATTTACAATATCGCCTAATACTAAACGGAAATCACTTATTTTATCATTAACCTGTCTGGATAAAAAAGCTAATGCACCAATTGTAAAATAGCCTGTTACAATATCCAGTTTTCCTGATTCTGTATATTGTGAAATCCACTCGTGGACCTTTTTATTTTCGTTTTCGTTATCTAAAATCATTTTTTACTGTCTTCTGTTTTAATTAATTCTTTTGGGTCAACATCAAGAATTTTTGCAATTTCGAAAAGCACTTCTAATCTTGGTTGTTGTCTGTTTTGTACATATCCATTTACAACATTATAACTTTTACCAAGTCTTTCAGCCAACCAAGTCTGCTTAATTCCTTTTTTTTCAAGTACTTCTTTTATTCTGTTCATGTCGTAAAATAGTCAGACAGCTAAAATAGATTTTTTATATCAAATTTCATTATAAAAAGTGTATGAATTATCAACAGTTAGCCGGTGCGTCGGAAAAACGAAGGCTCTTTTGGCTGCGAAGCGTTCGCCCGTGTGTTGGGGCAGCCAAATGTGCCTGAGTGTGCGGTGGGTTTCCTTTTCTTCTTTGTCTTTATGCAGCAAATTTTTCACTGTGGCTCTGTCTTTCTACGCTTGTGCACAACGTTTGACGGTATGGGGCGTGGCGGCTTATGGAGATTTCCCGATCGATTGTTGTTGAAGTTTCTTGAGTATGC
>JAHRWO010000375.1 GCA_019105125.1 Flavobacterium sp. | reverse complement strand
CAAAATCGATTGATAGGTGGAGTTGGGTATAACTTTGATAAAAATCATCAAATGCAATTGAGTTATATTCATCAAAATATTTGGAATTATACGAATACATTTCAGGAAAGTAATCCCACAGTTCGCTTAACTTATGTTACCAATTTCGATTGGGGAAAATAAAAACAAAACCCCGATTTGAAATTTCAAATCGGGGTTTTTTATTACTTCGTATTTTAAACTTTGAATTACATCATGCCTGGCATTCCTCCGCCCATTGGCATTGCAGGACTATCTTCTTTGATGTCAATTAAAGCACATTCGGTAGTTAAAATCATTCCAGCTACAGAAGCAGCGTTTTCTAAAGCTACACGAGTTACTTTCTTAGGATCGATAATTCCAGCAGCTAACATTTGAACGTATTCTCCTGTTTTTGCATTAAATCCGAAATCATTTGTTCCTTCTGTAACTTTTGCAATTACTACTGAACCTTCACCACCTGCATTTTCAACAATAGTTCTTAAAGGTGCTTCTACTGCTTTGTTCACGATTTGAATTCCTGTCGCTTCATCAGCATTTTCAGCTTTAATAGTATTTAATGCTGCTTTTGCTCTTACTAAAGCTACACCACCTCCAGCAACAATTCCTTCTTCAACTGCTGCACGAGTTGCATGTAAAGCATCGTCCACACGGTCTTTTTTCTCTTTCATTTCTACTTCAGAAGCAGCTCCAACATATAAAACGGCAACACCGCCAGCTAATTTAGCTAAACGCTCTTGCAATTTTTCTCTATCGTAATCAGAAGTGGTTGTTTCGATTTGCGATTTGATTTGATTTACTCTTGCTTTGATGTTTTCAGCATCTCCAGAACCGTTTACAATTGTTGTATTGTCTTTGTCGATTGTGATAGTTTCTGCAGTTCCTAACATGTTTAAAGTAGCGTTTTCTAACGAATATCCGCTTTCTTCAGCAATTACAGTTCCACCAGTTAAGATTGCGATATCTTCTAACATCGCTTTTCTTCTGTCTCCAAAACCTGGTGCTTTAACCGCAGCAATTTTTAATCCACCACGTAATTTGTTTACTACTAAAGTAGCTAATGCTTGTCCGTCAACGTCTTCAGCAATAATTAATAATGGTCTTCCAGATTGTGCTACTGGTTCTAAAACTGGTAATAACTCTTGTAAGTTAGAGATTTTTTTATCGTATAATAAAACGTATGGATTGCTTAATTCGGCTACCATTTTATCAGCATCAGTTACGAAATAAGGTGATAAATAACCTCTGTCGAATTGCATTCCTTCAACCACATCTACATAAGTATCTGTTCCTTTTGCTTCTTCTACAGTGATAACACCTTCTTTACCTACTTTTGAGAAAGCAGTAGCAATTAAATCACCAATAGTTTCGTCATTGTTAGCCGAAATAGAAGCTACTTGTTTGATTTTATCTGAAGAATCATCAACTGAAACCGCTTGTTTGCCTAATTCAGCAACAATAGTTTCCACTGCTTTGTCAATTCCACGTTTTAAATCCATTGGATTAGCTCCAGCAGCTACGTTTTTTAAACCTTCTTTCACGATTGCTTGAGCTAAAACTGTTGCAGTAGTTGTTCCGTCACCAGCTAAATCATTGGTTTTAGAAGCTACTTCTTTCACCATTTGAGCTCCCATGTTTTCTAATGGATCTTGTAATTCGATCTCTTTTGCAACAGAAACACCATCTTTAGTTACAGTTGGTCCACCAAATGATTTTGAAATAATAACATTTCTTCCTTTTGGACCTAAAGTTACTTTAACTGCATTTGCTAATGCATCAACACCACGTTTTAAACCATCGCGTGCTTCAATGTCGAATTTTATATCTTTTGCCATTTTAATTTTTTGTTTAAATGTTTAACTTTCTATGTTTTTATTTACGATTAAAGAATAGCGTAAATTTCGTCTTCACGCATGATTAGGTAATCTTTACCTTCGTATTTAAACTCTGTTCCAGAGTATTTCCCATAAAGAACTACATCGCCAACTTTAACTGTCATGGTATAATCTTTTTTACCATTTCCTACGGCTACAACAGTTCCTTTTTGAGGTTTTTCTTTTGCAGTGTCTGGAATAATAATTCCTGAAGCGGTTGTAGTTTCGGCTGCTAATGGCTCAATAACTACTCGATCTGAAATTGGTTTAATGTTTAATGACATAGTTTTTATATTTTAATAGTGTTATTAATTTGTTGCTTGCTTTATTTCAGAAATTGTGCCAAAGCCATTTTCTGACAATTTTTCGGTAAAAAAAATGCCAGCACTGACATGCTGGCATTTTGTATCTTGTTTTAAAATCTTATTTTGTAGAATCAGCAGCGGTTGGTGCTGGTGTAGCAGCAGGATTCGCTTGTTTTGTAGCTTCTGGTGTTGATGGAATAGTGGTTGTTGGAACAGCAGTATCGTCATTACCTAAAACTTTAGAACCAGATGCAGCTCCATTAAAACTTAAACTAGAAAGTAGAATTAATGCAATTAAAACACCTCCTAAAGTCCAAGTACTTTTATCTAAGAAATCGGTTGTTTTTTGAACACCACCTAATTGTTGAGAACCACCAAATGAAGAAGATAAACCTCCACCTTTAGGGTTTTGAACCATAATAGCTAAGATTAATAAAAAACAAACAATTGTTATCGCAATTAAAAAACCTGTGAATCCCATAA
>JAHRWO010000360.1 GCA_019105125.1 Flavobacterium sp. | reverse complement strand
CAAAATCTGGAAGATGCTGATTTGGTTTTGGTAAACACTTGTTCTATTCGCGATAAAGCAGAGCAAACTATTCGTAAGCGCTTAGAAAAATACAACGCTGTGAAGAAAATAAACCCTTCAATGAAAGTTGGAGTTTTAGGTTGTATGGCGGAACGTTTGAAAAGTCAGTTTTTAGAGGAAGAGAAAATTGTAGACATGGTGGTTGGACCTGATGCTTACAAAGATTTACCTAATTTATTAGCTGAAGTTGAAGAAGGAAGAGATGCTATCAACGTAATTCTTTCGAAAGAAGAAACGTATGGTGATATTGCTCCTGTTCGTTTAAATAGTAACGGAGTTAATGCTTTCGTTTCGATTACAAGAGGTTGCGATAACATGTGTACTTTCTGCGTAGTTCCTTTTACTCGTGGACGTGAGCGTAGCCGTGAGCCACAAAGTATTTATGATGAAATTCAAGATTTATACGATAGAGGTTTTAAAGAAGTTACCTTATTAGGACAAAATGTAGACAGTTATCTTTGGTATGGTGGTGGTTTGAAAAAAGATTTCGACAAAGCAACTGAAATGCAAAAAGCAACTGCAGTTGATTTTGCTCAATTATTAGACAAATGTGCGACGTTGTTCCCAAAAATGCGTTTTAGATTCTCAACTTCGAATCCGCAAGACATGCATGTGGAAGTGATTGAAACTATGGCGAAACACCATAACATCTGTAAGTACATTCACTTACCTGTTCAAAGTGGAAGTACTCGAATTTTAAAAGAAATGAATCGTCAACATACGCGTGAAGAGTACATGGAGTTGATTGATAAAATATACTCAATTATTCCAGATATTTCATTGTCTCAAGATATGATTGCAGGTTTCCCAACAGAAACAGAAGAAGATCATCAAGACACATTGAGTTTGATGGAATATGTGAAATATGATTTCGGATTTATGTTTGCGTATTCAGAACGCCCAGGAACTTTAGCAGCCAGAAAAATGGAAGACGACGTTCCAGAAGAAGTGAAGAAAAGACGTTTAAATGAAATCATCGACTTACAACAAAGAATTGGTTTAGAAAGAACGCAACGTTTCATTGGCCAAGAAGTAGAAGTTTTGATTGAAAAAGAATCAAAACGTTCGGATGCACATTGGAGCGGAAGAAATTCGCAAAATACTGTAGTGGTTTTCCCAAAAGAAAATTACAAAGTAGGCGAATTCGTAATGGTAAAAATCACAGATTGTACCGCAGCAACATTAATTGGAGAAGCGGTTGGATATTCTGAATTAATGAATTAATTTTTTTGTTTCAAGTTTCAAGTTTAAAAGTTTCAAGTTAACTTTCTAAACCTGAAACTTGGAACCTGAAACAAACTATATGGAATCAGTACAAGCTATAAAACAACGATTTGAAATTATTGGGAATGACCCAAAACTCAATCGTGCCGTGGAGAAAGCCATTCAGGTTGCTCCAACGGATATTTCGGTATTGGTAACAGGTGAAAGTGGGGTTGGAAAAGAAAGTATTCCAAAAATCATTCACGCCCTTTCGCACAGAAAACATGGAAAATATATTGCGGTAAACTGTGGAGCTATTCCAGAAGGAACTATTGATAGTGAACTTTTTGGACATGAAAAAGGTTCGTTTACTGGAGCAACTAATACGCGTGAAGGGTATTTTGAAGTAGCCGATGGCGGAACTATATTTTTGGACGAAGTTGGCGAATTGCCTTTAACTACTCAAGTACGTTTATTGCGTGTTTTGGAAAATGGTGAATTTATCAAAGTAGGTTCATCGCAAGTACAAAAAACGAATGTTCGTATTGTAGCGGCTACGAATGTAAATATGTTTGATGCGATTGAAAAAGGTAAATTCCGTGAAGATTTATATTATCGTTTGAGTACAGTTGAAATTACATTACCACCACTTCGTGAACGTAAAGACGACATTCATTTATTATTCAGAAAATTTGCTTCGGATTTTGCGCATAAATACAAAATGCCACCAATTAAATTGGACGACAGCGCAGTTGAATTGCTTTTAAAATATCGATGGAGCGGTAACATTCGTCAATTGCGAAATGTAGCCGAACAAATTTCTGTTTTGGAAACGAAACGCGATATTTCATCGCAAACGCTTCTCTCCTATTTACCAATGGAAAATCCGAATTTACCTTCAATCATTGGAACTAAAAAATCGGAAAGTGATTTTAGTAACGAAAGAGAAATTTTGTACAAAGTCCTTTTCGATATGAAAAGCGATTTGAACGATTTGAAGAAGCTTACGATGGAATTAATGCAAAATGGAAGTTCAAAAGTTCAGGAAGCCAACAAAGGATTAATTCAGAAAATTTACGGTAAACCCGAAGAAAATGCTATTTTTGAAGAAGAACCAAGAGTAGAAATGCTCCCTAGTCAGAATAATTTAATTCAAGAAGAGTTTGAAGATGATGACGATGAAAATTATTTATTCGCTGAAACAGTCGATGAAGAAGAAACTTTAAGTTTAGAAGCTAAAGAAATTGAATTAATTAAGAAATCTTTAGAACGAAACAAAGGCAAACGAAAAGCAGCAGCTGATGAATTAGGAATTTCAGAACGAACACTTTATAGAAAAATCAAACAATATAATTTATAATGCGATATTTCATAATTATAATAACACTTAGTTTTTCATTTCTTTTGAAAAGTTGCGGTATTTACAATTTCACAGGGGCAAGTCCGGTAAATGCTAAAACATTTCAGGTGAACTATTTTCAAAACAATGCTCCTTTAGTTGAACCGGGAATTGAAAGAACTTTTACGTTAGAGTTGCAAGATATTATTCAAAATCAAACGAACCTAAATTTAGTTTCACAAGGCGGTGAATTGCTTTATGAAGGCGAGATTGTTGATTATCGTATCACACCTATGACAGCAACTGCAGATCAAAGAGCAGCACAAAACCGTTTGACAATAACCATCAACGTTAGATTTAGCAATAAAAACAAAGAAGAAGACAACTTTGAAAAACGATTTTCATTTTTTTATGACTTCGACGCTAATCAGCAGTTAGTTGGAGCACAATTAACAACTGCTTTAGATGTAATTTTTGAGCGAATCACACAAGATATTTTCAATGAATCATTGGCAAAATGGTAATTTAATTTATAAATTTTGAATATAACTGATTTAACATATCTTTTAAACAAACCCGAAACTATAAACGAAAAGCAAACGATTGCTTTAGAAAATGTAGTTTTACAGTTTCCCTATTTTCAAGCGGCAAGAGCTTTACATTTAAAAGGGTTGTACAATCAGGAAAGTTTTAGATACAATTACGAGTTAAAGAAAACTGCAGCTTACACTACTGATAGAACCATCTTATTTGAATTCATTACATCAGATAATTTTACAGCTATTCAACAGGAGAAAATAGACGAAATTCAAAAATCTTTGTTGGATATAGAAGTACATCACTTAGAAGAAGTGATTGTTTTACCTGAGAATGAAAATAAAAATACAGAAGTAGAAACTCCAAAATCAGAATACACTCAAGAGACTTCGGAGAAAAAGTTGGAAATTGGCAAACCTTTACCTTTCACTTTAAATGAGAAACATTCGTTTCAAGAATGGTTACAACTGACAAAAATTTCACCAATTGTGCGTGAAAATGAGGAAATAATATCTCAAATTGATCCTGAAAAACAAAAAAAATTAGAGATAATAGATAAATTTATTGAAGCGAATCCGAGAATTTCTCCAGTAAAGGAAACAACTAAACCACCTGCAAATATTAGCAAAAGCGTTGAAGAACCTACGCATCTAATGACCGAAACTTTAGCAAAAGTATATCTGGAACAAAAAAAATATACAAAAGCGATACAAGCTTATGAAATATTAATTTTGAAATATCCAGAAAAAAGTAGTTTCTTTGCAGACCGAATAAATGAAATCAAAAATTTACAACAAAATAATAATTAATTATGGGATTCACAGGTTTTTTAATTGCGATAACAATTGTTTGTTTTTTATTAATCTTAGCTATTATGGTTCAAAACCCTAAAGGTGGAGGTTTATCTTCTTCATTTGGTGGTTCTCAACAATTAGGTGGAGTTCAAAAAACAACTGATTTCTTAGATAAAAGTACTTGGACATTAGGAGGAATTTTAATTGCATTAATTTTACTATCTAGTTTAAGTTTCAATGGAACTGCATCTGGTTCTAAAGTTTTAGGTAATGACGACACTGCGGTTCCTACCACAACAGTACCTACTACTCCAGAAGCTACACAACAAGCTGCTCCTGCTGCTACACCAGCACCAACAGCTACTGATTCTACAAAATAAGAATTGTACAAAATAACAAAATGCCAGCATGTCAGTGCTGGCATTTTTTTTACCGAAAAATTGTCAGAAAATCGCTTTGGCATAATTTCTGAAATAATGCAAGCAACAAATTAATAACATTATTAAAATATAAAAACTATGTCATTAAACATTAAAC
>JAHRWO010000354.1 GCA_019105125.1 Flavobacterium sp. | reverse complement strand
TGAAAGCAAATAAGATGACGGTTTATAATAGCCGTTTTCAATATATCGATTACAATCTTCAAACTCCAAAAATGCTTGATTTTACTCAGTTAAATGGTAAAATCGAAGATTTCTTTATCAAAGGGCCTAATGTTTATACTTTTATAGACAAGCTATCTTTCAATGATCATCGTGGGTTGTTAGTCGAAAATATTACGGCTGATTTTACGTATACCAAGAAAAATATTCTTTTAGAACAGCTGGAAATGAAAACTCCTTTATCTGAAATGAAAGGTAGAGTAGAGTTGAAGTACAACAGAAAAGATTTTTCAGATTTTAATAACAAAGTTATTTTTGATGTTCAGTTTGATAAAGCTACGATTGCTTCAAACGATTTGAACTATTTTTACAATGAATTCGGAAAAAATAATGTCTTTTATGTAGATACGCATTTGATTGGTACATTGAATAATTTCACTACTTATAATTTGAAATTAGTAGATAAGAATCAATCAGAAATTATTGGAACTGCTAATTTTAGAAATCTGTTTGGAAAAGGAAATCAAGAGTTTTACATGAAAGGAAACTTTGATCGAATTACTTCCAATTACGAAGATTTAAAATCTATTTTACCACGAATTTTAGGTAATAATTTACCATCGGTTTTGGCTAAATTAGGAAATGTCAATATTGCAGGAGACGTTGAATTAACTCAAAAGTATATCAATGCTGATGTTTCAATGTTGTCACAATTGGGTTACTTAGAAGCTAATTTAGCTATGCAAAATATTGATAACATTGACAATGCTAAATATCAAGGAAATATCAAATTGGATGCTTTTGATTTGGGAACGCTTTTGGCTCAGAATGAAATTGGGAAAACTACCTTAGATTTAGATGTTGATGGTAAAGGATTTACTCAAAAATTATTGAATACTGCCATCAAAGGAAAAATTGATAAGTTTTATTATAACGGTTATAATTATCAAAACATTACGGTCGATGGAAGTATGAAGATGCCTTTTTACAAAGGCTATTTCAATAGTAATGATCCCAACTTAAAAATGGATTTTGATGGAACTATCGATCTGAGTTTAAAAGCTAAAAACTACGATTTTAAAGCCCAAGTTGATTATGCTGATTTACATATTTTAAATTTTTATAAATCAGATTCCATCTCAATTTTAAAAGGAACTATTGACTTTAAAGCTAATGGAAATTCGATTGATGATTTAGCAGGAGTTTTAAAAATAAATAATGTTTCATATCAAAATAGTAAAGATTCGTATTTCTTTGATGATTTTCAAGTAACATCTTCTTTCGATGCAGAAAAGGTTAGAACTATTGAAGTCAATTCTCCAGACATCATTACTGGTCAAATAGTTGGTAAATACAAAGTAAACCAATTGCAAAAAATGGTTGAAAATGCATTGGGAAGTTTATATGCTAACTATTCACCAAATAAATTAGATAAAGGTCAATTTTTAAATTTTGATGTCACTATTCACGATAAAATTGTAGAAGTTTTTGTTCCTGATATTAAAATTTCTGAAAACACTGAAGCTAGAGGAAGAATAAATGGAGATGAAGGAAAATTTGAATTTGATTTCTCGTCACCAAATATTATCGCCTACAACAATAGTATTGAGAATATAAAAATTGATATTGACAATAAAAATCCACTTTACAATGCTTATATAAGTGTTGATTCTATAAAAAATGATACTTATAAGATTGCTGATTTTAATTTAATTAACGTTACTCTAAACGATACTTTATTCGTTCGTTCTGAGTTCAAAGGTGGACCCAAAAGTTTAGACACGTACGATTTGAACTTGTATCACACTATCAATGAAAAAAAACAATCTATTGTAGGGTTTAAGAAATCAGAAATAAAATTCAAAGATTATTTGTGGTTTATTAATGAGTTAGAAACAGATGATAATAAAATCGTCTTTGATAAGAAATTAAAAAATTTCGACTTTGAGAAAATAACCTTATCGCACAAGGATCAAAACATCAATTTTGTGGGTGTAATGCGAGATTCCACATATAAAGATTTTAAATTAACTTTTGATGATGTGGATTTGAATAAAGTAACACCAGAACTAGATAGTTTGTCATTTGGTGGTAAAATAAATGGAAACATCTCTTACAACCAAAATAAAAATAAATACGCTCCTATTTCCAATATTACAATTGATAGTCTAAAAGTCAATCGATTTTTATTGGGTGATTTGAATTTTAAAATTGAAGGAAACGAAAATTTTAACGAATTTAAAGTTAACTCAAGTATTGTTCAAGATAGCAAAGAGCATTTCTTTTTAGATGGTAAAATCAACTTCGTAAAAGAACAATCTAGCTTAGATCTTGAAGCAGGATTAGAAAAGTTCAATTTGGCTCCTTTTGGAAGTTTGCTCGGAAATGTGTTATCAGATGTGAGAGGAAATGCAACGGGTAGGGTTACCATTGGAGGCGCTTTAACCAAACCCGAAATCGACGGTCGACTCTATCTAAATGATGCCGGAATGACTGTTCCATATCTCAATGTAGATTATAATTTTGAAAGAAATGCAATTGTAGATCTTACCGAGCATCAATTTAGTTTCAGAAAAATGGAAGTCACCGATACTAAATACAACACAAAAGGGATTTTGGATGGTACTATTCGTCATGAAAGTCTGAGTGATTGGGAATTGGATTTGCATTTACTCTCAGATAATATTTTAGCACTAGATACAAAAGATTCGGAAGATGCTTATTATTATGGCACTGCTTTTATGAAAGGTAAAGCAAGTATTACAGGTTCGGTTGACGCTTTAAATATTAAAGTTTCAGGAGAATCTGAGAAAGGAACCTCTATTAAAATTCCTGTAAATGATGATGAAGATTTGGGTAATAATTCTTTTATGAATTTTATGACTAAAGAAGAATACCTAAAATCATTAACCGGAACAATGAAAAATGAAAACCGTTACCAGGGTATTGAGTTGGATTTTAATTTTGACATTGACACTGACGCGGATATCGAAATTATTTTGAATCGAGAAACGGGTCATGCCATGAAAGGCACTGGAGTTGGATCAATGCAAATGAATATCAATACACTTGGTAAGTTTCAAATGTTTGGTGACTTTATTGTTCAAGATGGGCAATACAATTTCAAATATGGAAGTATAATTGATAAAAAATTCATTGTAGAAAAAGGAGGAACTATTCGTTGGGACGGCGAACCATTAAACGCTGTATTAGATTTAAAAGCGACTTATAAAACAATGGCAAATCCTGCTGTTTTGGTAGAAAGTGCCTCTTTTAATAGAAAAGTAGATACGAATGTAACTATTTTATTGAATGGAAACTTAAATAACCCTCAACCTGATTTTAATATCGATTTTCCAACAGTAAGTTCTGTATTAAAAAGTGAAATTGATTATAAATTACAAGACAAAGATACCCGTCAAACACAAGCTTTTGCTTTGATGGCTACTGGCTCTTTTGTAACTGCAGTTTCGTCTGGTAATGCGGCTTATGGATCATTGATTGAAGGGGCAAGCTCATTAATTAATGGTTTGTTTGAAGATCAAGATAGTAATTTACAATTGGGATTAGATTATTCTCAAGGAAACCGACTAACCGATATTTCAGATCGAGTTGGGGTAACTATGAACACTAGAATTAACGATAGAATTACAATTAATGGAAGAGTTGGGGTGCCTGTTGGAGGTGTAACAGAATCAGTAATCGTAGGTAATTTAGAAGTATTAATTCAAATAAATGAAGATGGTACGTTAAACGCTCATGTATTTAATCGTGAGAATGATATTAATTACATTGTAGAAGGAGTAGGATATACACAAGGTTTAGGTGTAACTTACAATATCGAATTCAATAATTTTAAAGAATTGATACAACGTATTTTAAATAAAACTAAAAAGAAATCCACTTCTCATCAATCTAACAACGATCTCCCCGATTCAGAAGAGTTTCCTCCTGAGTTTTTGGAACTGATTAATTCTAGAAAATCTAGAACAACTACAACTCCAAAAGAGGAACCAATTCGAGTTCCTGAAATCGATTAATTCTTAGTTTTTTAGTATAAAAATCAAAAAGTTATTAACGAAAACGTTTGAATTTGCCGCTATTATTAAATAGTTA
>JAHRWO010000305.1 GCA_019105125.1 Flavobacterium sp. | reverse complement strand
AATCAAAAATTAGAAGAAAAATTAATAAATTCGTATGATTTCCAACAACTTAAGAAAATTAGCGAAGGTTGGTATTTGATTACTGAACAAAATAATCGCTTATATTTTAATGATTTGCGATTTGGTTTATTGAACGATAATCCTGAAAATCCTCAGTTTGCTTTTAGTTACCAAATGATACCAATCTCTGATGGAATTTATTGGGCTGAGGAAGTTCCAAAAGCCAAAAGAGATGGAAAAGCATTATTACAAAAGATTTTTACACGTTTAAAAGGTCATTAAGGTATGGGAAAATATTCGGTAGTTTTTCAACCTTCTGAAAGCGTTATCGAAGCAGTCAAAGAACTCAAAGAACAATTGAGTGCTAAAATTGGATGGTATCCAAGTAAGAATTCTTTAGCGCACGTAACTATTTGTGAGTTTGAATACGATTTGACTACTTATGAAAATATAAAATCGAGAATTGCCAATTACTGCCGTTATCAAATTCCTTTTGAAGTGACCTTTAATGCTTTCGAACAATATCCAAATGGTGCCTTTTTCATTGCACCTGACAAAGAAAGTAAAAGTAAAATGGCTGCCATTATGAAGGAAATTCCAAAACAAATTCAATTTCCAGTAAATCATAAAAGTTCAGAACCACATATTTCTATTGGAAGAAAACTTACTGAAGATCAAATCAAAATTGCTTACCGTTTATTTGATGCTGTAAATTTGAATTTCATTTGCATAGGCATCACGATCCGAATTTTTAATCCCGATAGAAAACAATATGATGTGCTAGAAACGATACCTTTTCTAAGTGAAATCGAACCTAAAAAAGAACAATTGATCTTATTTTAATTATTCTTTCGTACTCATTTTAATCTGCAAATGATTTAATAAAACTTGGTACTTGCTAATTTCTCTCAAAACCACTTCGTCATCTGTACTATCAATCATTTCATCTAATACATCACTTACTTCAATCAGTAAAATACTGGCTTCCGAAAAGTTCTTAATCGCCATATTGTCGATGATTAATTGAATGTCTTTTTTTATTTCGTCGAATTGTGTTTCCATATTTTAAAATAATTCTTTTTTATTGTCGCTAAGGATTGATGATCCGTAATTAACTTTTGAATAATTTCTTTTCGAAGTTGTTCCAAATCATCAAAATCCAAATATTTTGCCCATATATCAGATTCCAAAATTTCTTTTATCTGTCGGATGACTTTTGCAGTTTCGGAAGCATTTCGTAAAACAGCTTTTCCGTCGTAATTCGGATTATTTTTGTGTTGGAAAGTTACTTCTTTGGTTTCGAAATTAACTTCTATGTAGAAAAAGTTTTCAGTTTCGTTATTCGGATAGAAATCTGTCCATTTGGCATAACCAATTCGTTCTTTCTGATTTAGATTTTTAATTTCGGAAATCAAACGCCACCTACAATTGGCAGCTCTTCCCCAATGATTCGAAATACGATAAACACCTTCCTCTGTAAAACAATAACCACTACCCGATTTACTTTTGTAATGCCACTCGATATTTGGAATCACATTCGTATCGACTTCAATAAACTCACAAAAAGTATGTTTGTGGAAATTGGTTTTATTGTATTTTTTTAAGGTCATAAAGTGTCGATTCGATTTCTTTGTAACAAAAGTAACATTTGATTTTTAAAGAATCGTCGTATCTTTACAAAAAAAGGATTACAAATGAGAGCTATTTTAGATCAAGCCTACAGCTATATTTTTGAGGAAGCTTTATTGGACGAAATTGCAAAAGTGGCAATTTACAAGGAATTTAAAGCCGATGATTACCTAATTGAAATTGGGGATTACATCAAAACGATGCCACTTTTATTAACTGGCGCGATTAAAATATTGAGAGAAGATGAAAATGGTGATGAATTGTTATTGTATTTCCTAGAACGCGGCGATACTTGTGCCATGACATTAACATGTTGCATGGGACAATCCAAAAGTCGTATTCGAGCTATTGCCGAAACCGATGGCGCGATGTTAATGATTCCTGTAGAAAAAATGGAAGAATGGTTGACCAAATATAAAACGTGGAGAAACTTCGTTTTTGACAGCTACAATGTCCGTTTAAACGAAATGTTAGAAGCGATTGACACCTTGGCTTTCATGAATTTAGACGAACGTTTGTACAAATATTTAACTGATAAAGCAAAAGTAATTGGCGATACCGAAATCAAAAATACACATCAAGAAATTGCTTACGAAATGCATACATCGAGAGTTGTAATTTCGCGTTTATTGAAAGCTTTAGAATTGCAAGGAAAAATCAAATTACACCGAAATAAAATCGAAATCCTTCAGTTCTAATGGAGATTTTAGGCTATGTTGGAGCATTATTTATTGGATTAGTTTTAGGACTAACAGGTGGTGGTGGCTCTATTTTAACCGTGCCGATTTTAGTGTATTTGATGAGCATAAATCCCGTTACAGCAACCGCTTATTCGTTATTTATTGTAGGAACAACGTCTACTTTTGGCGCAATTCAAAACTATCGAAAAAACTTAGTT
>JAHRWO010000285.1 GCA_019105125.1 Flavobacterium sp. | reverse complement strand
TATCAGAAACAATCAAAAACACTGGATATATAGAGAAAATGAAATTTAATTTACTCGAAGAAGAAGAATAAAAAACATATCCAACTGTAAAATTAGTATTCAATACTTATTTTAAAAAACTTTAAAAAATATAATCAAAATTAATTTAGAAATTGATTTTGATTTCTCATAACAAACAAATTATTAAGCATAAATCTTTACCTTAGCGTTTTCATTCGATCCCTAAACATTCATCATGAAAACACTCGTACAGAAAAAAAACTTTGTTACTCGAGAATTGCGTATTTCCGAGACAAAATTGTTCTGTAAAGTTTCGAAGTTTGGCAACACAAATGAAATTGATATGCCGTTTGAAAATATTGATGGTGAGAAAGTTTCGTTTAAATCTTCTAACAATGTGTTGCTTTTGGTTTCCATGGGTTTAAATCTATTGAGTATTATCAATTTGTTTTTAGATTTTGGTAAATGGATTTCGCTTCTTGGCTTTGTTATCGCAACCATTTTATTTGCGATTTATTGGCTAAGTATTGGTGATTTTTGGCAAATAAAACTGATGGATGGCAACAGCATTTTAATCGTAAAAGACGTTCCCGATACTAAAACCGTAGATCATTTTATCGATGAAATCATCAAAGCGCGAAATGTGTATTTAAGAGAAAACTTTGCAACGATTGATGAAAATCTAGATTACGAAAGTCAATTGAACAATTTCAAATGGTTAAAAGCCATCAAAGCCATTACCAAAGAAGAATTTGAAGCCAAACACGCCGAACTAAAAAAAATATATTTCCACTCCGATTTGAATATTGGATTTAATAAATAATACCACAATGATTAAAAAAACCCTTTTCCTATTTTTAATAATCAGTTGTTGCAACTTAACTTGGTCTCAAGAAAATAAAACAAGTTCAGATAAACCTAATAATGAAGAAAAAGTCATTATTAAAATAACAGAAGAAGAACCCATTTTTCCTGGATGTGAAGACGTAGATCAAAAAGAAAGAAAAAAATGTTTAATTCAAAAAATAAACGAACATATACAAGAAAATTTTAACTACCCAAAAAAAGCGATGAAGAAGAAAATCACAGGTAGAGTTATTGTCTCATTTATCATTAACAAAGAAGGTGAAATTAAAAGCATTACTACTAAAGGCCCTGAAAATGGCAAAATATTAGAAGAAGAAGCTAGAAGAATAATTAGTTTACTTCCAAAAATGAAACCAGGCACACAAAGAGGAGAGCCAGTAAACGTAAGATATTCTATACCAATTAATTTCAGCTTATAACAACATGAAAAAAATAATAACATTCCTCCTTTTTACTTGTTTTGTAAATGCTCAAGATTATAACAATTTATTCTCTTCTTTAGATAGTGTACAACAAAAAGAAGTATATCCTCATTTAAGACAAATCAAAAAATTAATCAACTATGAAATAGTCAAACAAGAAACCGAAGTAGTTGATAATGTTTTTATAAAAGGAGTATTCTTTTTAAATAGTCAAGGAAAATTCAACTTAGTAATCATTGATGAAAAATCTAAAAAATATGAAGAAATCATTTTAGATGTCCTTTCAAAACTTCCCGCTGCTCATTGTTCGAAATATTTTAATGAATATAATTCTTTTAGAATAAAATTATACAACATCAATAATCAAAATAAGTTTTATAAAGAATTGATAGAAGAAAAAGAAAATGTCCCGCCAGCGTTTAAAGAATTAAGTACCTATCCTGCATTTAAAAAACATAAATTTTTAGACAACAAGGAAAAATCAATTGATTTATTTTCTAATGCTATGGCTAAACATATTAAAGAAAAATTAAAATATCCTGAAAAAGCCATGAATCAAAACATTCAAGGAAGAACTAATGTGTATTTTATAATTACATCTGAAGGTAATATTTCCGATATTTATGCAGTAAACGCTCATCCATTACTTCAACTTGAAGGAATAAGAACCATTGAATTATTACCAAAATTTATTCCTGGAACTATAGACGGCGAAGCAATAGGGGTTTCGTATGCACAACCAATGACATTTAAAATTCAATAACATGCTTACCATAATCGCAGCGGCATCAGAAAACAACGCTTTAGGAAAAGACAATCAATTGGTTTGGCATTTACCAGATGACTTTAAACGTTTTAAAGCCATTACTTCTGGTCATTATATTGTGATGGGAAGAAAAACCTTTGAAAGTTTTCCAAAACCGTTACCCAATAGAACGCATATCATCATTACACGACAAAAAGAGTATGAAGTACCAGAAGGTTGTTTGCTAGCAAGCAGTCTTCAAAAAGCGATTGATTTATGTCCGAAAAATGAAGAAGTTTTCATCATTGGCGGAGGCGAAATCTACAAACAATCTATCGAAATCGCTGATAAAATCGATTTAACTAGGGTGCATACGACTATTGAAGCCGATACTTTTTTTCCTGAAATCGATACAGATAAATGGGAATTGGTTTTCGAAGAATTTCATTCTAAGGACGAAAAACACGATTACGATTTTACTTTTTTAACGTACGTTAGAAAATAGTTTTTTAGAACGCGGATGACGCAGATTTGACAGATTTCAACGGATTTTTTAATTTTCTTAAATCAGTGTTCCTAAAAATAGGCTCTTAAATCAAAATTGACATTGAATTTGAATTTTGAAGTTGCTATTGAAATTGAATTTTGCCCTTGTATTTGATTTTTTATCAGTACTTTTGTGTTCCAAAAAATTACAAA
>JAHRWO010000224.1 GCA_019105125.1 Flavobacterium sp. | reverse complement strand
TACCATTCAGTTAGCTCAATAATAAATTTTATGACCAAAGTAATTTTAATTTCACAAGTTCCTTTGCCTTATTCAAAGATAGGGAGTTGGACTACTCTTTATAAAAATTATTTAGAACAAAAGCATCACATAGATTATATTATTTGTGAAAAGCCTGATTTTTTATTTGATGGGGTTCAGTATGAATTTGTAAAAGCAAATATGATTACTAAAGTTAAAAAGCGTATTTTAAAAAATCCATATGTAGCTTATTTAGAAGCTTTAAAAAAAATTCTTGAGGGAAATGAAAAGTGTGTAATACAAATAATAGATAATTTTGGAATTGTAAAACCTTTGTTAGCGTTTTTAAATAAAAATAATTTAAGAGATAACTGTTATTTACAGTTTTTTTATCACGGATTTCCTCCTTTTTATGAGAATTTCCATGGGAGATGGTTTTTTGAATCTATAGATGAGATGGTTTTATTAACTCATGATTCGTACAAGGCCCACCGTGATTATTACTCGATACTTCCAACAAGATTTTCTGTTTTACATAATGGTATTGATATAAGTAAATTTTATCCTTTATCCTCATCAGATAAACTTAAAAAAAGAGAAGAAAAAGGAATTCAAGATAAAAAGATTTTTGTTTGGTGTGCACAAGATAGGCCAAAAAAAGGCCTACATATTATACTTGATGCTTGGAAGCGATTTTATAAACAATTTTCGAATACAGAATTATGGGTAATAGGATGTGAACCGAAACAACCAATTAAAGGTGTTCTCTATTATGGTCGGATTCCAAATGATGAACTGTCTCATTATTTTCAAATTTCGGATTGTTATTTGTTTCCAACTCTTTGTCATGAAGGATTTGGTTTAAGTTTGATAGAAGCGCTTCATTGTGGTTTATATTGTATTGCCTCTCACGAGGGTGGTGTGCCAGAAGTTCTACAATATGGAAAATATGGAAAATTAATAGAAGAACCTCATTTTGTTACGGAATGGGAAAATGCAATGGTAGAATTTATGAAGCATCCAAAGCAATTCGATTCAATATCCAACCATTTATACACAACTGATAGTTGGAATAAAGGTATGAATAATATAATTATGAATGCTAAAATTTCATTAACATGAAAACCATTGCCATCATACCCGCACGAGGCGGTTCAAAACGTTTACCCCGAAAAAACATAAAGCTTTTGGGTGGAATTCCTTTGTTGGCACACAGTATTTTATATGCAAAACTTCATGGTTTTATCGATGCGGTTTATGTTTCTACCGATGATGAACATATAGCAGCGGTAGCTTTGCAATATGGGGCTAAAGTAATTGATAGACCTCAATCACTTTCTGGTGATTTAGAACCCACGGTTTCCGCTTTAAAACATGTTTTAGAAAGCATAGAGCCTACAGTAGAAAATGTAGTTTTATTACAAGCGACCAATCCATTTCGTCCACAAAATTTATTACAAGAAGCATTTACAGTTTTTCAAGAGAAACAAGTAGAAAGTTTGTTTACGGTGACCCGAAGTTATCATAAATTTGGTAAAATAATAGAAAATAAATTTATTCCATACAACTATGAAGTAGGCCAACGCAGTCAGGATTTAGAGCCTTTGTATTACGAAAATGGGTTGCTTTATATTACAAAAGCACCTGTAATATTAAATAATGAAATCATTACAAAAGAAGCTTTTCCGTTAGAAGTGAATCATCCTTTTGCTAATGTCGATATCGATACGCAAGAAGATTTTGATTATGCAGAGTTTCTTTTAAGTAAAACCAATCACTAATTACTATTCACTAATCACTAAACACATGAATCCCTACATAGAAATCGCAGGAAGAAAAATAGGCCCCGATTTTCCACCACTAGTTATCGCTGAAATTGGCATTAATCATGAAGGTTCGCTACAAGTGGCCAAAGAAATGGTCGATGCGGCTCAAAGAGCAGGAGTTGAGGTCGTGAAACACCAAACCCACATCGTGGCCGATGAAATGAGTGGTGCTGCCAAAAAAGTCATTCCAGGCAATGCTGATGTTTCTATTTATGAAATTATGGAGCGTTGTGCTTTAAACGAAGACGAAGAATTAGAATTGAAAAATTATGTGGAAAGCAAAGGCATGATTTTCATTTCAACGCCTTTCTCTCGTGCTGCAGCCGAACGTTTGAAAAAGTTTGATATCCCAGCTTATAAAATTGGTTCGGGAGAATGTAATAATTATCCCTTATTAGAGCATATTGCTTCTTTTGGGAAACCTGTTATTTTAAGTACGGGTATGAATACTATTGAAAGTATACAAAAAGCCGTAGCTATTTTTGATAAACATAATATTCCAGTAGCTTTATTGCATACGACGAATTTGTATCCCACTCCCATTCATTTAGTACGATTTGGCGCCATGATGGAAATGCATCAAGCGTTCCCTGATAAGGTTTTTGGATTGTCTGATCACACCCTAAATAATAACGCATGTTTGGGTGCTGTTGCTTTAGGCGCCTCTATTTTAGAAAGACACTTTACTGATCACCTGAACCGTACCGGTCCCGATATAGTATGCAGTATGGATGAACAAGCGTGTAAAGAATTAATCGCAGGTTCAGCAGAAATTGCTCAAATGCGAGGCGGTACAAAAAGACCAGCTGAGGAAGAACAGGTAACGATTGATTTTGCTTTTGCTACCGTGTGTTCGATTGCTCCTATTAAAAAAGGCGAGGTGTTAACCAAAGAAAACATTTGGGTCAAACGCCCTGGTACGGGTAAGATTTTAGCGGAGCATTTTGTATCGTTGTTGGGGAAAAGAGCTTCGAGAGATATTGCTTTTGATGAGCAGTTGGATTTTGGGGATTTTGAGTAGTTACATCCCCCTAACCCCCTTCAAAGGGGGGAGTTCATTCTAAGTTCTTTTATTGTATTAGTTATTTATATGATGGTTAACGTAAAAAGTCTAAATTGGCATTCCCCCTTTGAAGGGGGTTAGGGGGATGTTTATTTGATGTATAAATCAATAAATTATTTTCACTAAATTATTAGTAGGAGTTCTTGTTAGAGATTAGAAAAGGGGTGTTTTTCAATCCTCAAAAAATCCTATATTTGCAACACGATAGCATACAAAAAATGTCCAAAAAAATCCTATTTCTTACGGGTACTCGAGCCGATTTTGGCAAAATAAAATCCTTGATTCAAATTTTGGAAGCACATCCCGAATTTGAACCTTCTATTTTTGTTACGGGTATGCATTTGCAAAAGGAATATGGTTATACTTTATTGGAAGTGGAGCGTTGTGGTTTTACTCATATTCATACCTTCGAAAATCACACACATGAAACTACGATGGATTTGACTTTAGCTAAAACTATTGAAGGACTTTCTACTTATGTGAAATCTTGTGAGCCCGATATGATTGTGATTCATGGTGATAGAGTGGAAGCCTTAGCTGGTGCGATTGTAGGAAGTTTGAATAATATTTTAGTAGCACATATTGAAGGAGGAGAAGTTTCTGGAACCATTGATGAGTTGCTACGTCATTCTACCAGTAAGATGAGTCACATACATTTTGTTTCTAATGAACAAGCTAAAAAACGTTTGGTTCAAATGGGCGAACTCGAAAATGCTATTTTTATTATTGGTTCACCCGATGTAGATATTATGTTTTCTGCTACACTGCCCAATTTGGAAACTGCTAAACAGTATTACGAAATTACTTTTGAAAAGTACGCGGTTGCGATGTTTCATCCCGTGACTACAGAAGCCAAATTCATGCAAGAATATGCTGATAATTTTGTAGAAGCGCTATTGGCTGACCATCACAATTATGTGGTCGTGTATCCTAACAACGATTTGGGAAGTCAAACCATATTGAAAGCCTACGAACGTTTGAAAGGGAATTCACGTTTTCGTATTTTCCCCTCCTTGCGTTTTGAATATTTTTTAACCCTATTGAAGAAATCCCAGTTCATTATTGGAAATAGTAGTGCGGGCATTCGCGAAGCTCCTTATTATGGGTTGCCGATTATCAATATTGGTACCCGTCAACAAAATAGGGCACTTCACGCCGATATCATCAATGTAGATTATACATCAGAAAGTATTTCTAATGCTCTGAATGTTATAGATACGCATCAAGTACA
>JAHRWO010000222.1 GCA_019105125.1 Flavobacterium sp. | reverse complement strand
GTTGGTGGAGTTACAGAGCCAATGCTCGAAATAATAATAAAGGTTGGAGAATCGATTATTGTTTTGCGGCAGAACCTTTGAAAGATAAAATTCAAAGAGCCTTAATTTTACCAGAAGCCAAACATTCTGACCATTGCCCAGTTTTAGTAGAAATTAAATAAGAATCAATTAATCAAAAAATAGAAAAATAATGATTAGAAAAATTGCCCTTGCTTGTGTAGTTTTAAGTTTAACTACATCGTGCGTTTCTAAAAAAATCTACCAAGATTTAGAAAACAAATATGCTGATTTAAAAAAGGAACACAACACCCTATCGGATGAAAACACTGCTTTAAAAACCGACAAAAATCAGTTAGAAGCAGATAAAAATAGATTGCAAACAGAATTAGACAAAGTAAAAGCAGAACGCGATAAATTAGCTTCTGAATATGCTGCTACCAAAAAGAATTTGGACAATTTAAAAGCGTCTTATGCAGCTCTTGAAAAAGATAGTAATGATGCTTTGGATGCAAATATCAAGAAAAACAGAGAATTATTAGCACAATTAGAAGCTAAAGAAAAAGCATTAGCTGCAGAACAAGAACGTCTGAATAAATTGAAAAAAGATTTAGAAGCTTCTTCAAGTAGATTAGCAGATTTAGAGAAAATGATTGCCGATAAAGAAGCTTTAATGAACAAATTAAAAGAAACATTATCTAAATCGTTAAAAGCTTTTGAAGGTAAAGGTTTAACGGTTGAAAATAGAAACGGAAAAGTTTATGTTTCTATGGAAAACAAATTACTTTTCGAATCTGGAAGTTGGACAGTTGGTGCTGAAGGTAAAAAAGCAGTTAAATTAGTTGGAGACGTTTTAGGTCAAAATCCAGATATTTCTGTATTGATTGAAGGTCACACTGATAATGATAAAATTACAGGAACAATAGGTGGTGGAGTAGAAAGCAACTGGGATTTATCTACTAAACGTGCAACTGCAATTGTAAATATTTTATCTGAAAATAAAGCAATCGATAAAAGAAATCTGACTGCTGCAGGTCGTGGTGAATATGCACCTTTAATGAGTAACGAAACGGCTGAAGGTAAAGCAAAAAACAGAAGAATCGAAATCATCTTAACGCCTAAGTTAGATGAGATTTCTAAAATGTTGAATGAACTGTAACATTTCATAAAAGATTGATAAAAAGGCTTGAGTTTAAATCTCAAGCCTTTTTCTTTGGTGTAAACTTTGTAACTTTGAACTTTATATATTTATTATCCGAAATGAACTATACAACACTACCTAATACCGAACTAAAAGTCAGTAAAATCTGTTTAGGCACCATGACTTTTGGAAATCAAAATACCGAAAGTGAATCCCATTCTCAATTGGATTACGCCATTGAAAAAGGAATTAATTTTATAGATACGGCTGAAATGTATCCCATCGGTGGCAATGCTCAAATCTTTGGAAATACCGAACGTTTCATCGGCACTTGGATAAAGAAAATTGGCGCTTCTGAACGTGAAAAATTGGTTTTAGCAACAAAAATTGCTGGACCTAATCGCGGAATGGAATACATTCGCCAACCCTTGGATTTTTCTAAGAAAAGCATTCACGAAGCGATTGAGTTGAGTCTAAAAAATCTTCAAACCGACTATATCGATTTGTATCAAATGCATTGGCCGGAACGTGTAATGAACATGTTTCAAAAACGCGGTGTACAGGAACTTGATACCAAATGGCAAGACAATATTTTTGATGTTTTAACGGTTTACGAAGGATTAATCAAAGAAGGGAAAATCAAACATATTGGTGTTTCTAATGAAAATCCGTGGGGTGTGATGCGTTTTCTAATGGAAAGTGAAAAGCACGGCTTACCAAGAATTGCCACAATACAAAATCCATTTTCGTTATTAAATCGTTTGTATGAAGTAGGTTTGTCAGAAATTGGAATGCGTGAAAATGTTGGGTTATTAGCGTATTCACCATTAGGTTTTGGATTTTTGTCTGGAAAATATTTGAATGGTTATCCTGAGAATTCACGAATGAAGTTATTTCCTAATTTTGTTCGTTATACTAATGAAAATTGTTTCAAAGCAACCAAATTGTATAAAGAATTAGCGGAAGCCAATGGTTTAACATTAACACAAATGGCGATTGCTTTCGTGCATCGTCAAAAGTTTGTAACTTCAACGATAATTGGTGCAACAACTCTTGCGCAACTAGAAGAAAACATCAATGCTTTCGATACCATTTTATCTGACGAAATTGTCGCTGAAATTGAGAAAATTCAGGAATTAATTCCGAATCCCGCACCATAATTTAATTAAATATGTATATTTGAAAAAATTATTTTTATGAAGATTAACAAAGTATTTGCAAGTTTAATTCTACTTGCCTCAATGAGTGGTTTTTCACAAAATCAACCTACACTCGAAAGCATGAATAAAATGAGAAACTGGAATTTTGGGCTTCCTGCTGATGATCCAAATTCAAATGTTTCAGGTTCTCAGTATTTTACAGAAAAATTTTCTTTGGCTAAAATTTCAGTGATTGATAACCAAGATTTTGAAGTAAGATACAATGCTGTAAAAGATGAAATGGAATTCAAAATGGATGGTAAAATTTTATGGCTAAAAAAAGAAGATAGCTTAACGGTTTCTTTCCTTCTAGAGAAAAAAGTATATGAGTTCTTATCATACGAATACAAATCTAATCCTGAAAGTGGATACTTGGTTCGTAAATCAAACAACAAAAAGGTAAATGTTTATGCAAAAGAAAAAATTACATATGTACCTTTTAAAGATGCCATAAATTCGTATGAGCAACCAGTTGCAGCCCATTATAAAAAAGAGAAAGAGATTTATTTAATTGGTGTAGCGGGTAAAATTTTTGAATTTCCAAAAAAGCGAAAAGATTTAGTAAGTTTATTTCCTGACAAAAAAGCCGATATTGAAAATTTCTTGAAAACAAATAAAATAGATTTCGACAATGCCAACGACTTAATCCGAATAGCAAATTTTGCGAATAATTTATAATATTTAAAAAGCGGAATAAATTTCCGCTTTTTTTTATATCTTGTAATCAAATTAATATGAGAATGGTAAAGCTATTGTCAACCTTGTTTTTTTCATTTTTTTATAGTTTCGTTTTTTCTCAGAACAACTACGATTTTGATTATTTACTTGTTTACCATGCTAGTTTTCAAGATAAAAGTATTGAAAAAATTTATTTAACAAACTCAAAAGACAATTCTTATTTTACATCGTTAACTCTTTCTAAAGATTTAACTTATGTCTATTTTGATATGATTGATAGAAATAGAGAATTTGTTGTTAGTTCTAGATTTGATAAAGAATTATTTTTTAAAGCAAGAACTGTAAATTTCGATTGTACCAACATAACAAGTTCCCATAATCCTTTTAAATACAAAATTGAGGAATACGAATTTGTTAATTACAATGATACCCT
>JAHRWO010000219.1 GCA_019105125.1 Flavobacterium sp. | reverse complement strand
GATTTTTTTATTCCCGTCTGCGTGCTAAAGCAAGCTTTGCACTTGCCGGAAATAAAAAAACCGGGCGTGTGCCCGGCTTTTTCTTCTTTGGCGGTGAGGGGGGTACTTGAGCCTTGATTATCATAGAGTTCCATAAAGTATCATAGAGTGTCAAATCAACACTTTAAGGTTTTTTCATAGTGTCATAGAGTATCATAAAGACTCATAGAGTTTCACTGTTTTAGTCCCCGATTTCAAAAACGGGGACTAAATGGATTTAGGTCATTCACGAAGCAATTTGAAATTCATATCATATTGTCTGATCGGGAGGACTATTTTAAAAATATTTCTTCCATGAAAACATAGTCTATTCGTGTTGCAAGAATAGCCTTATTAGGTCTTTCTTTAATATATTGAATCACAATTCCTACAAGAAACATTTGATTCATTTCAATATCAATATACCATAGGCCGCTTCCACTTATTCCATCAACATCTGGTGCTTTATGTTTATGTGGATTAGATTTACTTGTTATATGTCCATCAAATGAAACAGCAATAGTCTTTTGATAATCAAATCCAGATTTCGTAAAGTCGAAGTCAAAGTTAGGTTTCGTTCTGTAAGAAAATATCTTAGATTGTATAATTTTGCTTTTTGCGTTTGACTTTGATTTTGTTTTGGGATAACCTGAAATAAGATATGTAGTAGAGTTTTTTATATCGTGTTTGAATCCAAGTTTATCCTTGCTTATTGGATTAAATCGGGTTAATAGATATTGTGCGCTTTCTATGTCAAGTTGAATTATTGACACATCAATCGAATCATCTTCTCGAATATTTGTAGGAGGCATTTTTGAACTAAAGATTTTTCCTCCAAGTATTAGTTCCTTATCTTTAAGAATGATATATTTATTTTTTACATGCTCGGCAAGTACATGGGCAGCAGACAGAATATAGTAATTGTCTTCACTTTTAACAAAAACTCCACAGCCACCTTGAATTTGTTTATTGTCTTCATCGTAGAAAAAACAAACTGTCGCATTATTAATTTCTTTAATATAAGGACTAAAGATATTTTCAGCAAGCTGATTATTAAATTGTATTAATGAAGGATCTTTGCTCATTGTTAAACAACTTTTTTAATACTTATCCTGATGGTAAATTTTTGCTCCACAAGAATTTAGGGTAAGAACGAAGTGTCAGACTTGTGCTGTCTGGGTCTACTCCATTTGCGTCTGTGTAAACATTAAATGTTGTGTTTATCACCATTTATTCTAAGCTTTTGTTTTTTAGCCGTCTAGAATTCACTTACCTGTATATAAGGGTTTTTACCATAAATATCGTACCTTTAAATAATGTAGCAAGTCTTTATATTTCAAGCTATCAATCCCATTCAATAATTTACTAGGAGTAATTATTTGATATTTTGTTTGGTCTTTCAATAACTTTCTCCATGTGGTTTCCATTTCTAGTCCACTGCATTTATATTGCTTATTTAACAAATCTTCATTTTCAGATGGAATTACATGGACATGTAAATAATTGTCTGCCTTTATTATTTCTAAATCTTTGTTTTTAATCATTAGTTCGGCCCAAAGAGTTTGCCTCATTAATTGATAAAATGGTTCAAAGTAGAAACATGAGTGGTCAGCACTTATGAGTTGTTTTGAATTGTTTATCAAGTCCGTATATCTGTTTTTTCTCTTTTCTCCCTTACAATTTAGTGGGTCTTTTTTAAACCCTTCAGTCGCCTTGTTTTGATTATTATAATGCTCTGTGTATTTCCATTCTATTGGAATTATCCATCTTGAACCGTCTTTGTGTTTTGCGTAAATTAGGGCGTCTACTGAAGTGCAATTATTACCACGAGTTGGTTGTCCCTCGTTCAAATAGTCTTTATCACTAACTGCTTCAAACTGAATGTATGCGGGTAAATATTTATCTGTGTTAATTTCAAATACATCTACAAAATCATTTGAAACATTTTTTAAAATTGTTAAAACGGCAGACTTATCAAGTCTGATTTGAAATAAATGATTTAGACAAGCAATTTGAGAAGATAAAATATGTCCTGTTGGTCTACTGCCACCCCACCAAGAAATTGAGTTGAATTTAAAATATTCTAAAGCGTCATTACAAATTGGAGCATAAAGATTTTTTAGATTTTCGTGCAAGACAAAATCTCTATTTTTTGTCATAAAATACTTGCCAGCCTTTCCTCCGTAAAAAACTGGATTTTCGCTTTTTATCAAATGTTCTACTCGTGCTCTTTCTGCATCTTGGTATCGTGAAGCCATATAATCAATATTTTCTGTTTTCTATTTATTTATGGAGCCTTTCTGTTCTGAAATATAATGGTTTGCAAGTATGATATAAATACGATGTTATGCTGTCGGCTTTTATTGGAAAACAGTTTGTTTTTCATCTCATAGACTATCTGAAAAACTAGACCATCTCAAATAAATATTTCTGCAAGTTGGTTATTTAGCATAACTTTTGCCTGATATGTGCTCACCTATACATAATTACTAGATTTATAATTTTACTCTACTACGAAAATTGGGATTCCAAATTACCGTTAACAATTGATTAAGAATTTACATTAGACATGCTACTTATTCAATAAATATCCATATTTAATTGGACGAAAAATTAACAAATTTACACACCCAGCCAGTAGGTCATAATATCGACCGTAGCTACTAAGAGGTTTATTGCTATATTTTAGAGCATTCGTAGAGAGAAAAGGGATTTCTTGAAAATCATTATTATACCATTCAAATACCAGGTATACATCTTTCCAAGTTTCCCAATTAGAGGCAGTAACATTCCCAACTAAATTTTTATGTTTATTTGTTGTAAATGTGTTTTCAACTCTTTGGTTTGTAGCGATTGAAATTTGTACTATACATTTAAAGCCTAATTCCATTATTCTTTTTTGAATTTTCTCCCCTGTATCGCAGTCTCTTGTATCAATATCTAAAATATTTATTGCTTCAATTCCAGCCTTTTGAAAACCTCTTCTTACAATCTCATTAGACTTTTTATCAAGAGTATTAATTATATATACTACTTTATCATAATACTCAGGCTTGTAATCATTGTGAATGAATGCATAGGCGTTAGAACTAGCAATTGGATGCATTGTATAATTTGTTATTGTATCTGATGTATGCTGAGATGCTTTATCAAATATATTTTGACTTTTGGCTGTTGCGGAAAAGAATAAAATTGATAAAAGTAATATGAAAAGAGATTTTGTTCTCATTATATGAAGATAGTTAAATTAACAATAAAGGCTTTGATGCAATGCTTTGCTTCGTAATTGCGTGTAAAAAGTTCTATTTGTTTTCTAGATTAATTATATTTCAATGAAATAGAGTCATAAATTTTCATTTTTCTTTAGTACCGCAAATCTAATTGCCGTTACTACTCCTGCAAGTGTAATAAAATCAGCTGTTACAGAAATGATTTTAAGAAATATTGATGTCGTATCCATAGAGTGTTTTATGTCTTTTTTAATTCCCCATAACGTTTTGGGCTTTGCGTTCGGGCGGATTTCGGAGCAAAAAACTGTCAATACACCTCAAATGTTGATGCGGGATGGAATGTTTAATTAACCACTTCACCCGCCATTGGCTATATGCGATGTTAGCGGTAGTTTTTTATTCAATTCTTTTTAATATTTCTTTGAGTTTTAGTCCAACATTTAGTTTGTCAAACAGCTTTTCAGATATTTTCAATGAATTTTGAAAGGCTGTATTTATGT
>JAHRWO010000193.1 GCA_019105125.1 Flavobacterium sp. | reverse complement strand
AAATCGTATTTTTCTTTGGTTTTTAAAACAAATTCAAAAGCGTCGTCATTTACAATTGAAACATTGTTATAGCTTCCTAATCCAAAATATTTCTTTGCTAATTCAATCACATCGGCATCAATTTCAACTCCCGTGATTTTTCCTTCAAATTTGATTTCTTTTTTTAGCGTTTCAATTACACTTCCGCCAGCAACTCCTAAAACAAGTATAGAATTGAAATTCTGAATTCGCTCATAACCAATGTATTTCAACCCTTTTTTAAGGACACGTTGCAAGCTTCCGAAAGAATAATTGGTATTCTCCGAATCCAAAACCAAATAACCATTATTCCAGGTAACTTCAAGGTTTTTACTGTAAACCGATTTCTTTTGATGTATTTTTACAGGAAATAAAAAACTAAGTAAGCGCTTAATCATGTAACTTTGTTTGTAATCGTAAATATAATTTTATTTTTGTCTCAAAATAGCCTCTCATGAAACAAATTATATACAAATTTATTTTCTGCAAAATTTTTGGTTGGAAAGTAGTTGGAACAATATCACCAATAGTCAAAAAATGCGTTATTATAGCCGTTCCTCATACAAGTTGGTGGGACTTTTTTCTGGGAATTTTTTCTCGTGGAATTTTAAATTTGGAAATTAATTACGTGGCTAAAAAAGAATTATTTGTTTTTCCTTTTAATTATTTCTTTACTTGGACAGGTGGAACGCCTTTAAATCGTCAAAAAAATGAGAATAAAGTAGATACCATCGCAAAAATATTTCATGATAAAGAAGTTTTTAGATTAGCTATTGCCCCTGAAGGAACTCGAAAAAAAGTAACCGAATGGAAAACAGGTTTTTATTATATGGCACTAAAAGCAAATGTTCCAATCATTCCTGTGGCGTTTGATTATGGAAGAAAACAAGTGGTGTATCATGAACCGTTTTATCCGACAGGAAATATCGAAACTGATTTAAAATTTTTAAAATCGTATTACAAAGATGTTATTGGTAAAATTCCTGAAAAAAGTTTTACAGATATTTAAAAAAAATAGAACTCTGGAGCAATTCAGAGTTTTTTTATGGTTTGTAGTTTTTAAACGTTCCGTTTTTAAAAAAGATTACAATTCTTTCGATTTCCTCTATGTTCCTATTCTCAGAATGTATAAAAACAGATTTTTGTTCATGACTGGATAGTGAAGTTTCATTCGGTATCGAAGAAAATAAATTGGGTTCTGTGGTTTTAGATATTTGTTGAATTGATTCAGAAGTATTGTTTTTTTCTTTCTCTAATGCTTTGAATTCCCTTACATCTGATTTAGGAAAATCACCTTTTCCATTTAAAATCCAATATAAATCTACTTCTGGAAAAACCTCAATTACTTTGATGATAAAATCCAAGCTAGGTTTATTTCTACCAGAGAGTAGGTGAGATAAGCTAGAACGTTGCACATTAATTTTATCTGCAAAAGCTGATGCTGAAAGATTGTAGTATTCAAGAATAGTTTCTAATCTTTTGATAAAATCATCTATGTTTACCATTGTAAATAGTTGTTTTGAATATAGAGTTACAAATGTAAACAAAGCAAAAGAAATATACAAGTTTACAGATGTGAATAGTGTAAATAGTTTTAAATTTAAACTTTATATATGACGTGATAACTAATTGATTTTAAATAATTAGTTGTTTATTATTCTAACCTATTTAATATTGTAAATTAAATTAATATCATCATATAAAAGTAGCAATTAAAAGTGTTTACAAAAGTAAATTCTATGTTGTTTGATTATGTTTACAAATGTAAAATTAAAGTTGTTTACATTTGTAAATCAAAATAAAATCATGGATTATTTACAATTAGCAACTCAATACCTAGAACCGAAACTTAGAGGGAAATACATTTATTTAGATATCATTTTACCTCTTTTAAACTCTTTAAATTCGGATTTTAAAGTTTCTGTAATTGGAAAATCAGTTCAAGATAGAGAAATTGTTCAAGTCAAAGTTGGTTCAGGAAAAACTAAAATTTTAATGTGGTCTCAAATGCACGGAAACGAATCAACGACTACAAAAGGATTATTTGATTTCTTTAATTTCTTACAATCGGATAATGAAATTGCAAAAAGAATTAAATCGGATTATACCTTATTGTGTATTCCCATGTTAAATCCAGACGGCGCTTTCTTATATACAAGAGAAAATGCAAATAAAGTGGACTTAAATAGAGATGCTTTTAATGTTACGCAGCCTGAAATGCAAGTTTTGCATAATGTTTATAAGAGTTTTAATCCTGATTACTGTTATAATTTGCACGATCAAAGAACTATTTTTGGAACAGAAGGATTTAATTTACCTGCGACAATTTCTTTTTTATCACCTGCTTATAATGAGGAAAGAACTTACAACGAAGCTCGTTTGAAAGCAATTCAAGTCATTAATAAGATGAATAGAATACTCCAGAATTATATTCCTAATCAAGTGGGGCGTTTCGATGATTCTTATAATATTAATTGTACAGGAGATTACTTTACAACACAAAATACGCCTACTATTTTATTTGAGGCAGGTCATTTTAAAAATGATTATGAAAGGGATTTGGTTCGAAATTATGTTTTTATTTCTCTTTTA
>JAHRWO010000175.1 GCA_019105125.1 Flavobacterium sp. | reverse complement strand
CAATCGTGTGGTGTTGAAAAACATTGGCGAAATTTCGGTGAACAATGAAATGAATTGGGTTTTTGAACCAGCGAATACGATAAATTACTTAACGGATTCGTTTGGATTAACTCCTTTTGTTTCTCCAGAAATTACAAGAGAAGTTCTAAAACAAGAAGTAGCAGCTTTAGAAGAAAAAGCACCAATTATTTTTACTCCAGAAAGAAAGAAAGATTACTCGTATTTGAAATATGCAGCTGTTTTTGTAACGATGTTGGGCGCTGGTGGTATTGGATATAAAACGTATTACGACCAACAAATTGAGACTAAAACTTTAGCTGTTCAGAAAAAAGTTCAAGAAAAAGTACAACAACAAATTCAACAAGCCACTTTTGTAATTAGTGCTCCTGTTGAAGCAGTTGAATTAAGTGTAGCTGCTCCAGTTGAAGAAAAAATGCCTTATCATTTAGTAGCAGGTGCTTATAGAAGTGAAGTGAATGCTAACAAAGCTATTGCAGAATTAAAAGCGGCTGGTTTTGAAAATGCTAAGATGCTTCCAATGAACAAACACAACTTATATCCAGTTGTTTACGGAAGTTTTAAAAACTTAAATGACGCTCAAACTGAAAGAAAAAACATTCAAAAATCGCATAATGCTGAAGCTTGGTTGTTAATCGAATAAATTTTTAACATTTTGTATAAAAATTATTGAAATCCCAATTTTGGGATTTTTTTTTGCATTTTATTTTCAAATTCCTCTTTATCTTTGCAAAAAAAACAATGCAACCAAAATTTCCTTCAGAATCGGTAACTACTTTAACCGACTTAGTTTTACCAGGTGAAACGAATCCATTAAACAATTTATTTGGTGGTGAATTGCTTGCTCGTATGGATAGAGCGGCGAGTATTACCGCTAGAAGACATTCCCGTAGAATTTGTGTAACGGCATCGGTGAATCACGTGGCGTTTAACAGAGCTATTCCGTTAGGAAGTGTGGTAACTGTTGAATCTAAAGTTTCGAGAACGTTCAACACTTCTATGGAAATTTTTATTGATGTTTGGATTGAAGACAGAGAATCAGGAATTAAAAACAAAGCAAACGAAGCCATTTATACTTTTGTTGCCGTTGACGAAACCGGAAGACCAGTTCCTGTTCCACCAATTATCCCTGAAACAGAATTAGAAAAACAACGTTACGAAGCCGCATTAAGAAGAAAACAATTAAGTTTAGTCTTAGCTGGGAAAATGAAACCAAATGAAGCAACCGAATTAAAAGCGTTGTTCATAGAATAATATCTTGATGTTGTCAAACTGAACTTGTTTCAGGTTCTATCTCTTTTAATCAAGATTTTGAAACAAGTTCAAAATGACAAAACCACAATTAATTTACATTTTCTAATGCATATTCGGGATAGGTTTCTTTTAAGTAGTCTTCTGCTTTGGATGGGATTTCAAACAAAACGATGTAATCTATCAAGTACATTGATACAATTAAAACACTAAAAAATAGCGCTTTTATTATTCCAATTTGTGAATCAAAATCAACATGAACTAATATTTGAATTGGGATATAACTCAATCCTGCAAAATTACTATAACCAAAAATCACTTCTTTAAAAAGCCATTTCTTTCCCGATGCTTTTGCTATTTTGTTATATTTTATTCGTTTAACAATTGTAGCCATCCAAAAAAACAATATGGCTACAACTATAAAAGAATTGATAATAATTCCTGCTTGTTTATTTATACTTAGTAACATGTAAAAGAAAATTCCAACTGCTGAAAAAGTAGCTACAATTTTAGGAATCGTAAAAAATGCTTTAAAATGCTGCCAAACTATTTTGTTATATCTTTTATTTAATGCAGCTTGACGTTTTTCCACCACATCCATAAACCCAAAAATGCCAAATTTTTTAAACTCCATTTGCAAGGCATCTTCAAACGAAATTTTTGGATTTTCTTGCCATTGTGCTTCTATTGAATTGGCTAAATGATCTACTAATTCCGTTTGTAAATCGTACCATTCTACGTAATGTTGGCGCGTGAATTGATGCAGGCTGTCAATTTGTTCCCTTGTGAGTTTCATAATACAAACTGTTTTTTGTAAGTATTAAATTTATAAACCTCTTTGGCAAAATATAAAACATACCCTATCAATATGTAACTAAACATCGTTAATGTTAATATTGAAGGTGATTCGTTTTTATGTTGATTCATAAAAAACATTTGTAAATAATAAATGATATTTAATAACCCAAAAATTTTCTCTATTACAAAAAATCTTTGCTTTAAAATTAATCGAAAATAGATAAGTTGAAAAAGTGCTAAAAAAATCAAAAACACAACGAAAAAATCTCTAATTGTAAATGATTCAGAAAAACAACTAGAAACATCAACATTTTTATAGAATATATAAATTGAAACACCAATTAAAATCATAATGGGTTGTAGTAAAAACTTCAAAAAGTTTAAGATTATATCTTTTGAAAAGCCAGACCATAATTTATTCCCTTTCAAAATTTCTTTTTTATTCACCACCATATAACTTTTGAAAGCATCGTAAAAATCTAAATTTTCAGTTTGCATTTTTTGTTCTACTGCGGTTGCTACATGGTCGAGCATTTCCATACGAATGTCGTAATAAATGACTTCGCTGTTTTTTAGATAATTGTCTATGAATTTTATGTTTTCTGCTGATAGCTTCATTTTAAATTATATTTCTTAATAAATTGTTGGTGTTTCACAAAATAATAGATTGTAAATGGAAAATTGGCAATGACTAGAAAACTAATGAAATGAGCATAACTCATAGACAATTGGAACACAAAAAAATATCCAAAAACTAATAAAACAGGTAAATAGAAATAATCAAAATGGAAGCGATAACTTGTTTTTATTTTTTTTTGGTTCATTATTCTACGCAATGTAAAATACATGATTCCACAAAAACCTATACCATATTTGAATTGTATTGGGTTTTCAATTAAATAATTAGACGCAAGAAAAGTGGCAATTATGGCAACTGTTACAACCATTCCATAATGAAAAGCTACTTTATTTTTGATTCTTTGAATTACGAAATTTGGAAATAAACGTTCGTTACTAATTAACCAATATTTTTTCACTAGTAGTTCGGTGTCCCATGCTTTAGCGGCTAATGGAAATGCTTCTTCAAAAGGAATTTCTTTTTGCTTCATAAGTTCTTCGGTTGCAGTAGCTAAATGATCTTTGACTTCTAACTTAAAATCTAAAAAATCAAGTTGGTGTTGCT
This sequence comes from Flavobacterium sp., assembly GCA_019105125.1. Lineage (GTDB taxonomy): Bacteria > Bacteroidota > Bacteroidia > Flavobacteriales > Flavobacteriaceae > Flavobacterium. Next base: position 1,219 of record JAHRWO010000175.1, on the reverse strand, counting down.
CTAAAAAGCGGTCGATAGCATCGAGCTGTGAAAGGGTTAGCTGCATATTAATAACTCAATTTAGGGTTAACAATGGTTTGCATGTTTTTGATGAATTCTTCCAATTCAGCTAAACGATTTACGGTTTCTGTGGTACCTTTTTCGGTAAGTTTATAGTATTTTCTTAAGCGATTATCTACTTTTTCCACCTCAACATCTAGCAAACCTTCGGCTTCTAATTTGTGTAAAGCAGGATACAAAGCACCTTCGGTGATGTTCAATTCGCCTTTGGTAATTTCTTTTACTTTCTGGGTAATTTCATAACCATACATTCTGCCTTGCTCTTCTAAAAGCTTCATAATGATGGTGTTCAAACTGCCTTTATATAATTGTGAATTTTTCATAAATCTAAAATTTCAAAACAAATATATGCATAATTTTCTTATGCATAACATTCTTAAGTATATTTTTTTGACCTCTATTTTCTAAATTCTATCTTCTATTTTCTTGATAAATAGTATTTTTGTAAAAAATAAAATCACATGTCATCATTTTATAAATTAAGCATTAAAGAAATCATCAAAGAAACGGCCGATGCGGTTTCGATTCTTTTTAATGTTCCCGACGAATTAAAATCGTATTACCAATTCGTTGCTGGACAATACGTAAACTTAAAAATTACGCTTGACGGACAAGAAATTAGAAGAGCGTATTCGATTTGTTCATCACCAAAAAGTGGCGAATTACGAATTGCCGTTAAAGCAATTCAAAACGGTTTCTTCTCTAAGTTTGCTAATGAAAAATTAGCGGTTGGGAATGTAATCGAAGTAGGAACTCCAGAAGGAAAATTCACTTTCGAACCTAAAGCAGAACGTCAGAAAAACTATGCGGCTTTCGTGGCTGGTAGCGGAATTACGCCTGTTTATTCGATTTTAAAATCGGTTTTAGAAGAAGAGCCAAATAGTACTTTTGTTTTGGTTTATGGAAATAAATCAGAAAAAGACACCATTTTCCACAACCAATTACACGATTTGCAATTGCAATATGTGGGGCGTTTATTTGTGCAATATGTGTACAGTCAATCAACTGCTGATAATGCTTTGTTTGGTCGAATTGATAAATCAACCGTAAATTTCATCTTGAAAAACAAACATGCCGAAATGGAGTTTTCAAAATTCTATTTATGTGGACCTGAAGAGATGATTAATTTGGTTTCGGATACTTTAAAAGAAAATAATAT
>JAHRWO010000130.1 GCA_019105125.1 Flavobacterium sp. | reverse complement strand
CTGGAAAGTGTGTATACTCCACAAGGGTATCGAGGGTTCGAATCCCTTCCTCTCTGCAGAATGATATTAATTTTAAAATTTTATAAATATTTTTATATCTTTAAACCCAATTAACTAATTTAATTTAAGAACAAAAGCGATGAAAAGATTATTTTCTATTTTAGCAATCACAGGGCTTATGACTTTTGGAAATGTTCAAGCTCAAGATTCAACTCAAGCAGCAGCACCTGCAACAGAACAAGTTGCTGATACTACAGCTACAGCTGAAGCTACTACTGACGAAGCTACTGCAACTACTGATGAGGCTGCGGCTGAAGAAGTTACTTTTACACAATCAATGAAAAAACGTTTTATTGAAGGAGATCCAATTTGGATGTCTCCAGTGTTATTGTGTTTAATTTTAGGTTTAGCAATTGCTATCGAAAGAATTATCTACTTAAACCTTTCAACTATTAACACTAAAAAATTCGTAGCTGAAGTAGAAAATGCATTAAACTCAGGTGGTATTGAAGCAGCTAAAGAAGTAGCTAAAAACACTGCTGGTCCTGTTGCATCTATTTTCTATCAAGGTTTAGAACGTTCTTCTCACGGATTAGAATCTGCTGAAAAATCTATCGTAGCTTACGGTGGTGTTCAAATGGGTCAATTAGAGAAAAACGTATCTTGGGTTTCTTTATTTATTGCACTTGCACCGATGTTAGGATTCTTAGGAACAGTAATTGGTATGATTGTTGCGTTTGACCAAATTGAGTCAGCAGGATCTATGGAGCCATCATTAGTAGCTGGAGGTATTAAAGTAGCGTTATTAACAACGGTATTTGGTCTTATCGTAGCGATGATTCTTCAAGTATTTTACAACTATATTACAGCTAAAATTGACTCTATCGTTAACGATATGGAAGATGCTTCTATCAGCTTAGTTGATATGTTGTCAGATTACTTCAAAGAGAAATTAAACAAATAATACATTAACAAATTGTTGTTATGAACGTATACAAAATTTCAAAAATTTTAGTAATTATAATAGGTATTATTGCCTCTATATTATTCGTATCTACTTTAGGTATGGAAGTATCTATGGAGAATAATTCTTACATTGTAGATTACTTTATATATATATCTTACTTAGCAATGGCTGTTGCTTTCTTTTCTGTAGTGTATTTTGTTTTCAAAAACTTAATTACTCATAAAGAACAGTTAAGAAGAGCCCTAATCTCAGTAGGATTGTTTGCAGCTGTAGTATTAGTTGCCTTTATACTTGCAGATAGTACTGAAGTTAAATTAAAAGATGGTGGAGTTATTTCTTCATTTGCTTCTAAATTAATTAGTACAAGTTTGAATACATTTTATATTCTTGCTTTTATTTCTGTTGCAGTACTTGGATGGACTGGTTTTTCTAAATTTAAAAAATAATAATCATGGGTAAAAAAAGAGGTGCACCGCCAGAAGTGAATGCTGGTTCTATGGCAGATATTGCATTCTTACTTTTAATTTTCTTTTTAGTGACTACCACTATTGGAGTTGATCAAGGAATTAATAGACTCTTACCTCGTTATGAAGAGAACCCACCTGTTCCGCCTATTAATGAAAGAAATATTTTAACAGTTTTAGTGAACAAAGACAATCAATTACTAGTTGAAGAAAAATTGGTTGACATTAAAGACTTAAGACAAACTGCTATTGATTTTCTTGAAAATAACGGTAAAGGAACATGTACATATTGTTATGGGAAAAAAGATCCAAATTCTTCAGATAGTCCTGATGATGCGGTTATTTCTTTAAACAATGATGGGCAAACTACTTATGAAACTTATATTGCAGTTCAAAACGAATTAGTAGCAGCATATAATTTTTTAAGAGATAGAGAATGTAAGAAGCGTTATGGAATGTCTTTTACAGAAATGGAATATATCTTCAATGATCCTGCTTCTAAAGCAACTGAAGGTTTAATAGAAGACTTAGAACCAAAAGTAAAAAAGATACAAGAGATGTTTCCTATGAGACTTTCTGAAGCGGAACCAAAAAAATAATAATATAATATTAAGAAAGTATGTCTAAATTTAAAAAGAAAAATACAGGCGACACTCCTGCAATTTCAACAGCGTCTTTACCTGATATTGTATTTATGCTTTTGTTCTTCTTCATGACGGCTACTACGATGAAAGATACTGACCTGAAGATTGAAAATACATTACCTAAAGCTAATCAAACTGCAAAATTGCACAAGAAAGAATATGTAATGTATATCTATGCTGGAAAACCAAGTGAGCGTTATAGAGCAACTCTTGGAGGTTCTGATCGTATTCAATTAGCAGACAAAATGGCTTCTCCTTCTGAAATTAGAAACTTCGTAATTACAGAAAGAGCGCAACGTAATTCAGAAGATGAAAAGTATTTAACAGCCTCATTAAAAATTGACAAAAATGTTAAGATGGGTTTAGTTTCTGCTATCAAATTAGAATTGCGAAAAATAGAACAATTAAAAGTAAATTATACAACTGCTCAAGGTAATCCTTTAGATTAGTGTTAATTTTATAAATAAAAAAGGTACGCATTGCGTGCCTTTTTTTATTATTTTTATAAAAAAATGTGATGCGATTTTTAGTAGTTTTTTCTTTGTTTTCTTCTTTAATTTCCTTTTCCCAAACAGAAAAGAAAATTGAAGTTGATTCTTTATTTAGAGAAGATCAATTTTATATTTCGATTTCGTATAATCTTTTGCAAAATACCCCGGCAAATTTTAATCAATACTCTTTTTCTACAGGTTTATCGGGTGGATTTTTGAGAGACTTTCCTATTTCCAAAAATAGACAGTGGTCGATTGCACCTGGTGTAGGATATTCGTTTAATGATTTAAAACAAAATATTGATTTATCATCTATTTCTGAAAATCCAAATTTTCAATTAGTGAAAAGTAGAATGTTTTTACATTATGTTGATGTGCCAATTGAATTTAGGTGGCGAAATGCTACTCCTGAAAGCCATAAATTTTGGCGAGTATATGCAGGCTTTGTAACCAGCTATTTAATTGACGGTAAATTCGAATATACTGGCCCAACAAGTTCTGGAAATGAAAACATAAATGATTTATTGAACAAATTTCAATACGCAACGTATTTAACTTTCGGATTTAATACTTGGAATGCATATATTCATTATGGGTTGAATCCTTTTTTTGACAAGAACAGAACCGCTACAGAGAATGATGTTACTACATTAAAAATTGGTTTGATGTTTTATATTTTATAACCAATGCTGATACAAAAACAACTGAGGACCAGCTCCAATAATAATTCCTGCAATAAGTTCTGGATACGTATGAGCTTTCATGTACAAACGTGAAGAAGCTACTAGTCCCACGCAAACAAATGAAAATGCTACAAGATTTACAAAAGGCATTTGGTAATACATGCTTAAGCCAAAAATAAAGCACGTTAAAGCGCTAATTCCAATCATGTGTAAACTGGCTTTGAATTTTAAAATAACGCTCGCTAAAACAATTACGCTGCTAAAAAATCCGCCAAGAAAAAAGAAATATAACTCTGCAACTGTATCTCTTGAAACACTAAATTTTATCAATATAAACAATAAAATCGCTTGAACTGCAATTGGCATTTTTCTTTCGCTAATGCTGGCTTCGGTAAAAGAGGAAACAACGCCTAATGATCGAAATAAAAAATACATCGACAAAGGTAACAACAAAGTCAAAATCGTTACTTGAATTAACGTTACGATAATTTGTGAGTTGTAAAAGAAAGAATTGGTAATTAAAAAGAAAAATAAAGTGCCATATAAAGACACAAATATGGGATGAAAAATATAAGAGAAAACAGGTAATATCTTTTTTAAATCCATAATTACTCTGTTAGATTTTCTTTCTTAATCGCGCTACTGGAATGTCTAATTGTTCGCGGTATTTTGCGATGGTTCTTCTGGCAATTGGATAACCTCTTTCCTTTAAAATTTCAGCTAATTGATCATCTGGTAATGGTTTTCTCTTATCTTCTTCCGAAATTACTTGCTGTAAAATATTCTTAATTTCGATAGTAGAAACTTCTTCCCCTTGATCGTTGGTCATCGCTTCGCTAAAGAATTCTTTAATCAATTTAGTGCCATAAGGCGTATCAACATATTTGCTGTTGGCTACACGCGAAACTGTTGAAATATCTAATCCTACCATATCAGCAATATCTTTTAGAATCATCGGACGAAGTTTGGTTTCTTCTCCTTCTAAAAAATATTCTTTTTGATAATGCATAATGGCATTCATCGTAACATATAAGGTTTCCTGACGCTGTTTAATGGCATCAATAAACCACTTAGCCGAATCTAATTTTTGCTTGATAAACTGAACGGCATCTTTCTGAGAACTCGATTTTTCAGAACTGTCTTTATAACTCTGCAACATTTCCTGATAATCTTTAGAAACATGTAATTCTGGCGCATTTCTTCCGTTTAACGAAAGTTCTAATTCGCCATCTACAATTCGAATGGTAAAATCCGGAACAATGTGTTCTACAGCTTTTTGATTACCGTCGAAACTACCTCCTGGTTTTGGATTTAGTTTTTCAATTTCATCAATAGCTTTGCGTAATTGCTGTTGGGAAACATCGAATTTTTGTAGTAATTTATCGTAATGTTTTTTGGTAAAAGCATCAAATTGCTGTTCAATCACATTAATAGCTAAAGTAATCGAATCTGAAGGTGTTTTGTGTTTCAATTGCAGCAACAAGCATTCTTGTAAATCGCGAGCACCAACACCAGCTGGCTCTAAATCTTGAACCAAATGCAAAATTCGTTCTACCGTAGGTTCATCGGTATAAATACCTTGAGTGAAAGCCATGTCGTCTACAATATCTTGAATACTTCTTCTGATGTAACCCATATCATCGATACTTCCTACTAAAAATTCAGCAATGTCACGTTCTTCATCGGTTAGAATAAACGTATTCAACTGATTGATTAAATCTTGATGAAAACTTACCGGAGCCGCGAAGGGCATCGTTTTGTCTTCATCGTCATCACTGTAATTGTTGGTTTGATATTTGTAATCTGGCGTTTCATCATTACTTAGATATTCATCAATGTTGATGTCGCCTGTATCGATGTGTTCGTTATCGTAATCGTCGTAATCATCAGTATCACTTCCATAA
>JAHRWO010000038.1 GCA_019105125.1 Flavobacterium sp. | reverse complement strand
AAGATGGTAGTTTTAATTACGTTTTCAAACGTCATGTCGGCTGCAGCTAAAACGGCTTTCATGTTTTCCATCACTTGTTTGGTTTCGGTTTCAATATCGTCTAAAACCAGTTCCATAGTAGCTGGGTTTAAGGCTATTTGTCCAGAAGTATATAAAGTGTTGCCAACTAAAACCGCTTGGTTGTAAGGTCCAATAGGAGCAGGCGCTTTTTCTGTATAAATTATTCTTTTCATATCTAAAATTTTATTGTCTAAATGTACGATCTGGTAATTGGCGTTTGTCGTATTTGATATCGCTTAACACTGATGATGTAATTCCCACAAAAAATCCCCAATAAGTATTGGTTCCAAATGGTACCCAGTTAAAACTCATTCTCCAACTTTCTAAGTCGCGTTCAAATCGCAATTGTGTAAAAGTTACTCCTTTCTCAACTAAATCATATCCGGAAGAAAACCCTACTTTCCATCTAGGCGCTAATTCGATATTACCGGAGGCCATAATGGAGTGTGATGAGATTTCATTTTGCCTGTTGGTATTATTATAATTCACAGCATAGGCAAAGGTTAAATCCCAAGGCAGTTTTGTGTTGTACCATTCCACGTTTTTTTCTTCGTCACCTTCTTTTTCTTCGTCCTTTTTGAAAAGACTGTTTCTATTGTTGCTTAAATCGGTTGCAATTCCAAATAAATCATCCTCTCGACCACCATTTTGTACGTTTTGTTCGTTATTGTTTTTTTTGTTGGAACTACTAGAAAAACTATAATTAACAGTTACGTTGGCTCTAGGCATTCGTAGCAAGCTTCCGCCATTGTCGATATTGAATTTTTCAATCCTTCTTCCTGAATTATCAATAGCGTAAGGATCTAAGATGGCAGCAAAATTGATATTCATTTTTTGCTTAAACAACTGAGTTCCTCCACTAACAGAAATTTCTTTTAATTTTAATGAATCTGCTGTAAAGTCATAGTTGGTAGCAAAGTTTAAGTTGTTTAACAACATCACTTTCTTAGTCTCTCCTTTTTTACTTTCTTTATCTTTTACTTTAGCTTCAAAAGTGTTACTCATAGAAATACTCATTGTATTTGCAATTGCGTTTGATGGAGCTCCAAATAAGCCACCTTCAAATTTAGAGTAATTTGCAAAGTTAATTCCTGTAGCATCTAGGGCATATCGTTCAAAATATTGGTCAAAACTTGGAGTATAGCCATAAGAAATGTTAGGACGAATTACGTGTCTGATAGCTTGAATTTTTTTATCTTCACCAAAATTAAAAGTTCCATAAACTGTAGTACCAATACCCACATTGAAATTATAAGTTCGGAAAGATTCAAATCCTTTTTCATCCGTCGTGATAACTCTATTTTCTATTGGACTATAGGATTTGTTTACCGTATTCATGGTCCAAACTTCATTGTAATTAGCACTTGCACTTACACTGAAATGTCTGAAAATTTTAAAGTTGGTACTTATCGGAATAGAGTGTTGAAATCCCGAACGTGCATCTCTAAACATTTGAGGTTTAAAGAATAAGGAGTCATTTGTTCTAATTCTATTTTCTCCTCTAATATTGTATTGAATGTTTATATTTTTTATCAATCCTTTTTTAATACCATCTTTTGGAGCAAAAGGGAAAATTCGATCTACACTTGCTTGTAAAGTAGGCAGTGTCATATCAATTTGTCTCGTATTAGTGTTTTGTGAATGTGTGGCGGATAAGGACAAATTTACCTGAGGTACCGACTGAAATGTTTTAGAGTACGAAACAGACGAACTTAGATTGTTGTTAATGGTTGCTCCAATGTTATTTAAGTTTACGGATTGCCTGAAATACTGGCTACTTCCTAGGTTCACAGAAGCCGAAAACCTTGAATTAGCCGCTGCTTTAGCATCTTGATTATGCGACCATTGAATGTTATATTGTCTCGATTTGGTGTAATCAGGAAACCCTTTTTCACTTTGGATGTTGTTTTCAAATCGAATATTAAATCTTCCACCAAATTTATAGCGTTTAGCATAACTACTTTCGGCTCTTAGTCCATAACTACCGTTTGTAAAATAATCTCCCAAAATGGCCAAGTCATAGTAATCGCTTAATGCAAAGTAATAACCTCCGTTTTGTAAAAAATATCCTTTTTGATTGTTTTGTCCGGGTGTTGGCATGATGAAACCTGATTCGCTTTTTTCAGTCATTGGAAAATAACCATAGGGCAACCAAATTGGAGTTGGGACATCAGCAATGTACATTTGGGTTGAATTAATGACCACTTTTTTCTTCGGTACAAATTTTATCTTTTTTACTAAGAAATAATATTCTGGATCTTCTTCGTTTTTAGATGTCGTCATGCGAGCATTTCTCATAAAGTAAACCGAATCGTTTTCCCTTTTTGAAATTTCTGCTTTAATGAAAAGTTCGCCTTGTTTTGTTCTAGAATTCCAAACTTTAGCTCTTTTGGATTTTGTGTTAAAGATAATAGAATCAGGTTCGATAATATTATTTCCTTGTTTGAAAACAGGTCTTTGGATAAAGTTTCCAGAAGAATCTTTTAATCGACCAGCGTAAACTAAATCTTTTTCGTAATCGAGAATAATACGTCCAGCTTTGAGTTCAAAGTCGGTGTAAAAAATTTCTGCTTCATCATGAAGAGTTACCGTTTTCTTTTTTTGATCAAGCTTTTCGTATTGTTTGGCCTTCATATTAACAACGCCATCAAGAAAAGGTTTTTTCTTTTTTATCGAATCTTTTGTAGGGGTACTTGTTTCAGAAGAATCTTTTGCTTTAAGAATCTCTTTTTTTGATAAATTTACGGTGTTGTAAGTTGGATTTTCCTGAGAAAAAACCAAATTTATTCCTAATGTTAGAAAAATTACTGAAAAAACGATATTAATTATCTTGTTATGCAATGCTTTTAATAGTATTTTTGTAAAAATTTGGCTCACTTTTTGGAGCGTCAAACTTACATATATTTTTTTGCAAAAATAATCTTTTAATAAAATTATAACTCATAATACCGCCAATTGTTTTATGCCGTTTAAAAAAAACACCAAGTACATCTTCACATTTCTTATTTTTTTTAGTCTGACAATCGGATTTGGGCAAAACAATTCTAAATTCAAAGTTGTTTTAGATGCGGGTCATGGAGGCAAGGATTCTGGAGCTTTCAAAAATGGAGTTAAGGAAAAAGATGTAGTATTAGATGTGGTACTTCAAATAGGAAAAATTTTAGAGCAAAATAAAAACATTGAAGTAATTTACACTCGAAAAACCGATATATTTGTTGAATTACAAGAACGTGCTCACATTGCGAACAAGGCTAAGGCAAATTTGTTTGTATCGGTACATTGTAATTCTGTTAAGGCAGGAAATCCTATTGGAGCAATGACTTTGGTAATGGGAATGTCTCGAACGGGAACTAATTTAGAAATTGCCAAAACAGAAAATGCTGTAATTTTTCAGGAGAAAGATTACAAAACGAAATACAAAGGCTTTGACCCAAACAATCCCGAAACTTTGATTGGTTTAAAAATTGTTCAAGAAGAATCTTTACTTCAAAGTATTGAATTTGCTACTTTGATTCAAAAACAATTCAAAAATGAATTAAAAAGAAAAGATAAAGGAGTTCATCAACAGCCATTATGGGTTTTAGATGCTACCGTTATGCCAGGAGTTCTTATCGAATTAGGATTTTTGTCCCATCCTGATGAAGCAAAATATTTAGGTTCGGCAAAAGGTAAAAATGAGATGGCTAGTTCAATATCAAAAGCTATTTTGGCTTATAAAAATGATGTTTTTGATGGAAAAGACATTGCTAAATTAAGTACTTCAACAAGTGAGGCAAACAATAATTCTGATGTTAAAAGTGAAATTTCTATTTCTAATAAAACCTTTTACAAAGTTCAAATTTCTGCAGGAAGTAAAAAGTTAGAAACGAAACCATCCAATTTTAAGGGCTTAAAAGGAATTACAATGGAAAAGGATAAGAAGTTATTTAAGTATTTTTATGGTAATGAAACAGATTATAATGTTTGTAAAAAAAAATTAGAAGAGGCAAAGAATAAGGGTTATACTTCTGCCTATATAGTAAGTTTCACTGATAAATAATTCAATTTTTTATGTTAAATAAAATAATTTTTGTTGTATTTGTATTATCGTTTTTTTTCGGATTTGGTCAAAATCAAAAATTTAAAGTAGTTTTAGATGCTGGACATGGAGGTAAAGACTACGGCGCTGTTTATCATGGTAATATTGAAAAGAATATTGCCTTAAAAACGGTTTTAAAGGTTGGTGCCATTTTAGATAAAGATCCCCAAATAGAGGTTATATATACCCGTAAATCAGATGTTTTTGTAGAATTACAACAGAGAGCTAATATTGCAAACAGATCAAAAGCCAATATTTTTGTTTCTATTCACTGTAATGCAAATAAAAATTTAGAAGCTTCAGGGCATGAAACTTTTGTAATGGGTATAACTCGAAATGCTTCCAATTTAGAGGTAGCAAAAATGGAGAACGAAGTAGTTACTTTAGAAACTGATTACAAAGTTAAATATGATGGTTATGATCCAAAATCACCCGAATCTGTGATAGGAATCTCAATTTTACAAGAAGAACATCTAGATCAGAGTATTGAATTAGCAGGAAGGGTTCAAGATTTTTTTTCTAAAGTATCAAGTTTTAGAAATAGAGGAGTGAAACAAGCGGGTTTCTTAGTGCTTCGTCAAATCACTATGCCTAGAGTTTTAGTAGAGATGGGTTTTATTTCAAATAGAGAGGAAGGAGAGTTTATAAATTCTGATGAAGGGCAAGATAAGTTAGCTAGTGCTATTGCTGGAGCAATTATCGATTACAAAAAAGAATTTTTTAATCCTTCTGAAAATGATGAAAGAGATGAACCTAGAACCGTTCCAAAAGAAGAAATTACAGTAAAAGAGGTGCCGCAAAATGAAATACCATCAAAGGCTGTATCTGATAAACTAGAAAAAGGAATTGTTTTTAAAGTTCAAATTTCCGCAAGTACCAAGGATGTTGCTACTACAGCTTCAAATTTTAAGGGACTACAACCCATTTCCGTTGAAAAATCTGGAAATTTATACAAGTATTTTTATGCTTCTGAAAGAAATTATGATATCGCTAAACAAAAATTAGAGTTCGCAAAGCAAAAAGGATATACTACAGCCTTTATTGTGGCTTATAAAGACGGAATAAAAATAAGCATTACCGATGCCATAAAATAAAATAAAAGTTTAATTTTGTTGTAAAAATATAACGCTTTGAAACTAACAAGAGAAATCAAAACCGCTGTCCTTGTAATTGTATCGATTTTATTATTTATTTGGGGATTCAATTTTTTAAAAGGAAGAGACATTTTAGATAGCAGTACAAGAGTTTATGTAGTTTATGACAACGTTGCAGGTCTTGTAGATTCTGCACCAGTTACTTTAAATGGATTAGCAATTGGAAAAGTGAATTCAATTAATATTCAACCGGATGGTAAATTATTGGTTGAAATCCAAATCACTACTGATTTTCCAATTTCAAAATCCAGTATTGCAGAAATATATGATTCTGGATTAGTGGGAGGAAGACAAATTGCAATTAAACCTAATTTTCAAGATAAAAATTACATCAAATCAGGCGACTATCTAAAAGCCAGTAGCAAATTGGGGATAACAGATGCTTTAGCCCAACAATTAGAACCGCTTCAATATAAAGTTCAGAAACTACTGGACAATGCAGATGCTATGGTTTCTAATATTAATGATATTTTAGATGCTTCAACAAAACAAAACTTAAAAAGTAGTATTGCGGAGCTTAATAAAACATTAACTGAATTTAGTGTGGCATCTAGAAATATTAATGAGATGATTGCCAATAACAAATCGAAAATTAATTCTACTATGGCTAATATTGACAAAACTTCTGCTAATTTTTCAAAAATTTCAGATTCTTTGTCGAGAGCTAATTTAGGGCAAACCGTAAAAAATCTTGAAAAGACATTGGCTAGTGTAGACAAAATTATGTCAGATATCGAGAGAGGAAATGGAACTGTTGGTAAATTAATGAAGGATGATGCGATGTATACTAATTTTTCTAAAACATCTAAAGAGTTAGAATTATTATTACAGGATTTGAGATTAAATCCTACGCGATATGTTAACGTTTCTCTTTTTGGTAAAAAAAATAAGCCTTACGTAGCACCAGTTAACGATACAATTAAAAAGTAAATTTTACACAATGAATTTTTTAGATAACATTTTATTCGCATTGCTTTTAGGAGCAGGTATTGGTTATTTTACAATGAACGTAAAAAAACTGATTCGTAACATAAAGTTAGGTCAAGATGTTGACAGATCAGACAATTCTTCAGAACGTTGGAAGAACATGATGATGGTTGCTTTAGGGCAATCTAAAATGGTAAAACGTCCTATTGCAGGATTTCTTCACATTGTGGTTTATGTTGGTTTCGTAATCATCAATATCGAGATTATTGAAATTATTATTGACGGACTTTTTGGAACACATCGAGTTTTATCTTTCATGGGAGGATTATATGACGTGTTAATTGGTTCGTTTGAAATTTTAGCTTTCTTAGTTTTAGTAACAGTAATTATTTTTTGGATCAGAAGAAATGTTGTTAAAATCGGACGTTTTACTAGTACAGATTTAAATGGTAAACCTAGAAATGACGCTAATTATATTCTATATTTTGAAATTGTTATCATGTCTTTATTCTTCATTATGAATTCGGCTGATTTGCATTTACAAACTCTAGGTATTGGACATTACAGTCAAGCGGGAAGTTTTCCAATCTCACAATTTATAGCTCCGATTTACAATGGTATAAGTGAAGGAACTGTAGTACTAATTGAAAGAGCAGCTTGGTGGTTACACATTGCCGGAATTTTAGTTTTTTTAAACTATTTATATTTCTCTAAACATTTACACATTTTATTAGCTTTCCCAAATACGTACTTTGCAGATTTAAACGCAAAAGGAAAATTTAATAATCTAGAAAGTGTAACAAATGAAGTGAAATTAATGATGGATCCAAGTGCTGACCCATTTGCTGCTCCTGCTAATCCTGATGCTGTTCCTGCTAAATTTGGAGCTTCAGATGTTCAAGATTTAAATTGGGTTCAATTGTTAAATGCATACAGCTGCACAGAATGTGGACGTTGTACTTCATCTTGTCCGGCTAATTTAACAGGTAAAAAATTATCTCCTCGTAAGATTATGATGGACACTCGTGATCGTTTAGAGGAAGTGGGAAGAAACATCGATTTGAATAAAGGCGTTTTTGTTGATGATGGAAAATCATTGTTAAACGATTACATCACACCAGAAGAATTATGGGCATGTACCACTTGTAATGCATGCGTTGAAGAGTGTCCTATCAATATTAGTCCATTATCAATTATCATTGAAATGCGTCGTTATTTAGTGATGGAGCAAAGTGCAGCTCCAATGGAATTAAATAATATGATGAGTAATATTGAAAACAATGGCGCTCCATGGCAATACAATCAAATGGATCGTTTAAATTGGGTAAACGAATAATTTAAAATTAACTATCATAAATAGTATATAATATGTCAGAAAATTTAATTGTACCAACAATGGCCCAAATGATGGCCGAAGGAAA
>JAHRWO010000032.1 GCA_019105125.1 Flavobacterium sp. | reverse complement strand
TTAATTACATTGAAAAACATTTTACAAAAGGCAAAATTCGATGTGTTTATGTGTGTGCCAATCGCGATTATCCTACAACAAATACTTTGTCTGCCGAGCGAAGATTGCAGCTTTTACAACTTGCCAAGAGATACCAATTTGCCATTATTGAAGATGATTTTGACTATGATTTTCAGTTGGAAGGTTCCGCAATGGTTCCAATGGCAAGTTCCGACGCTAACGGAATGGTAATTTATCTTGGAAAGCTTGGTCAATCCTTATTTCCGAGTTTTCAAACCGGATTTGTAGTAGCTCCTGAAAATGTAATTTCGGAAGCAAAAAACTATCTTCAAATCTTAGACAAACAAGGCGATTTAATTCAAGAACAATTGCTTTCTGAATTAATTTACGAAGGTGAAATCCATCGATTACTCAAGAAGAATACAGTTATTTACAAAAGAAGACGGGATTACACTTTTGATTGTTTTAAACGATTCTTTAATGATTCTATACAAATTAAAAAACCATCAGGTGGTTTGGCTATTTGGATTAAATTTGCTCCATCTATTTCATTAGTTCAACTTGCCGAACAAGTTTCGAAATTAGATGTTTTTCTACCTAAAACCTTACTTTATCAGGATAAAAATACATGTGCTATTCGTTTTGGATTTGGACATTTAAATGAAGAAGAAATTGAAATTGTAGTAAGCAGATTAAAGCAAGCTTATAATAGTATAAAATAAAAAAGTCCCGCCAATTGCAGGACTTTTTACTATACATTTTATTGTCTTAGTCAGCTAAAACAATAATTTTGTTTTCATTCATTTCGATGGTACCTGAATTAATAGGTAGCCAGTACGTTTGCTCATTTACTTTATTGAATTTAGAAGCAAATTCTTTTTCAATTTTAATATTTTGAGCATTGATTTTCACGTTTCCTTTTGCTAACAATGAAACAATTGGTGCGTGATTATTTAGCATTTGAAACTCACCGTTAACTCCAGGAACTGCTACCGAAGTAACTTCTCCTTTGAACAATGTAGCTTCTGGTGATACTATTTCTAAAATCATATTTCTTAGTGATTAGTGAATAGTGATTAGTGATTAGCAAGTAACTGAATACTGTGACTGAACACTGAACACTAAATTAAGCTTCTGCTAACATTTTCTCTCCAGCTTCGATAGCTTCTTCGATAGTACCTTTAAGGTTAAATGCTGCCTCAGGCAAGTGATCTAACTCACCATCGATAATCATATTAAATCCTTTGATAGTATCTTTAATGTCTACTAATACTCCAGGAATACCTGTAAACTGCTCCGCTACGTGGAAAGGTTGAGATAAGAAACGTTGTACACGACGCGCTCTAGCTACAGCTAATTTGTCATCTTCTGACAACTCTTCCATACCTAAGATAGCGATGATATCTTGTAACTGCTTATATTTTTGAAGAATCTCTTTTACTCTTTGTGCACAATCATAGTGCTCTTTACCTAAGATTTCAGGTGTTAAAATACGAGAAGTAGAGTCTAATGGGTCTACCGCTGGATAAATACCTAACTCAGCAATTTTACGAGACAATACAGTTGTTGCATCTAAGTGAGCAAACGTTGTTGCAGGAGCCGGGTCAGTTAAGTCATCCGCAGGAACGTAAACCGCCTGTACAGATGTAATAGATCCTTTTTTAGTTGAAGTAATACGCTCTTGCATAACTCCCATTTCAGTTGCTAATGTAGGTTGGTAACCTACCGCAGATGGCATACGACCTAAAAGTGCCGATACCTCAGAACCTGCTTGTGTAAAACGGAAGATATTATCAACGAAGAAAAGTACGTCTTTTCCTTGTCCATCTCCTGCTCCATCACGAAAATATTCAGCAATTGTTAAACCTGATAAAGCAACACGTGCACGTGCTCCTGGTGGCTCATTCATCTGACCGAATACGAAAGTAGCTTTAGAATCTTTCATTAATTCTTTGTCTACTTTAGCTAAATCCCATCCTCCATTTTCCATAGAGTGCATGAATTCATCACCATATTTAATAATTCCTGATTCTAACATCTCTCTTAAAAGGTCATTACCTTCACGAGTTCTTTCTCCTACACCAGCAAATACTGATAAACCTCCGTGACCTTTAGCGATATTGTTAATCAACTCTTGAATCAATACTGTTTTACCTACTCCAGCACCACCAAATAATCCAATTTTTCCTCCTTTTGCATAAGGCTCAATAAGGTCGATTACTTTGATACCTGTAAATAAAACTTCAGTAGAAGTTGATAAATCTTCAAATTTTGGAGCTGGTCTGTGAATTGGCAAACCGCTTTCACCTGCTTTTGGTAAATCTCCTAAACCATCGATTGCATCACCGATTACATTAAACAAACGACCAAAAACTTCTCCTCCGATTGGCATTTGAATTGGAGCTCCAGTAGCAACTACTTCAGCACCTCTAGACAAACCATCTGTAGAATCCATAGAAATGGTACGTACAGTGTTTTCACCAATGTGAGATTGAACTTCTAATACTAATAAAGTACCGTCTTTTTTAGTGATTTCTAATGAATCGTAAATTTTAGGTAATTCGTTATTTGAATCGTTAAAAACGACATCAACAACTGGCCCGATAATTTGTGCAACTTTTCCTGTGATTCTAGACATTGCTTATGTATTTATTTAATAGCTAATTAATGTTGAAAAAATGATGTATTTTTCCGAGTGCAAAGATAGTTTTTTCTAAAACAATTTTGCAATTTATTTTTTGAATTTTTTGCAATAAAAAAGCGAAATTTTCCAATTTCGCTTTTAAAATGTTATTCTACAGTAACGGATTTTGCTAAATTCCTAGGTTGATCTACATTACAACCTCTTAAAACTGCAATATGATAAGACAATAATTGCAACGGAATCGTTGTTAACAGAGGCGTAAATGGTTCATTTGTCTCAGGGATTTCAATTACGTGATCTGCTAAAGCTTTTACTTGTGTGTCTCCTTTAGTCACCACTGCAATAATTTTTCCACTTCTTGATTTAATCTCTTGAATGTTACTTACTACCTTATCATAATGTCCTTTGTTTGGTGCAATTACAATTACTGGCATTTGCTCATCAATTAAAGCTATCGGGCCGTGTTTCATCTCTGCTGCTGGATATCCTTCAGCATGAATGTATGAAATTTCTTTTAATTTCAATGCACCTTCCAAAGCAACTGGGAAGTTATATCCTCTACCCAAATACAAGCAATTTGTTGCATCTTTATAAATTTCAGCTATTTGTTTAGCAACATCATTAGAAGCCAAAGCTTCTTGAACTTTTTCAGGAATCAATTCTAATTCTAATAAATAGCGTTGATAATCAGAATTATTCATGGTTCCTTTAGCTTTTGCTAAACGAAGAGCAATTAAGGTAAGGATTGTAATTTGTGTAGTAAATGCTTTTGTTGAAGCCACCCCGATTTCAGGTCCAGCGTGGGTGTAAGCACCAGCATGTGTTTCTCGAGAAATTGAAGAACCTACTACATTACAAACTCCAAATACGAAAGCTCCGTTTTCTTTAGCCAACTTAATCGCTGCTAATGTATCCGCTGTTTCACCTGATTGCGAGATTGCTATTACAACGTCATCTTTATTGATAATGGGATTTCTGTAACGGAATTCTGAAGCATATTCTACTTCAACAGGAATTCTAGAAAACTCTTCAATGATGTATTCTGCAACTAATCCTGCGTGCCATGACGTTCCACAAGCAACAATTAAAATTCTTTTTGCATTTAAGAATTTTTCTAAATTGTCTTCAACACCAGACATTTGAATAATTCCTTTGTTAGCCAAAAGTCTTCCTCGGTAAGTATCTTTGATTACACTTGGTTGCTCATAGATTTCTTTCATCATGAAATGATCATATCCTCCTTTTTCAATCTGCTCCAAGTTTAACTGAAGCTCTTGAATGTAAGGGTCAACCAAAGAGTCATCTTTGATTTTTCTAACTTTTAATGGTTTATGCAAACGCACTATCGCCATTTCTTCATCTTCTAAATAAATAGCATTAGAAGTATATTCTATAAACGGAGTAGCATCTGAAGCAATAAAAAATTCTTCATCTCCAATTCCAATAGCTAACGGACTACCCAAACGAGCAGCAACAATTTCATCTGGTTTTTCTAAATCAATTACCGCAATAGCATAAGCTCCTACAACTTGATTCAAAGCGACCTGAACAGCCTTTCCTAGTTTACAATTTTCTTTTTTCTTAACGTCTTCAATCAAATTAATTAACACTTCTGTATCCGTATCCGATTTAAAAGTGTAACCTCTTTTAATTAATTCTTGTTTTAATGGCTCATAATTTTCAATTATTCCATTGTGAACAATAACCAATTTACCCGAATTTGAAAAATGGGGGTGCGAATTAACATCATTAGGAACTCCATGAGTAGCCCAACGCGTATGTCCCATACCTACATTTCCAATCGTATTTTTATCTTGCTGTGCTTTATTTTCTAGGTCAGAAACCTTCCCTTTAGTTTTTGATAATTTTAATTCTTTACCATCATATAAAACAACACCAGCACTATCATATCCTCTGTACTCTAAACGATGCAATCCCTTAATAATAACTTCATAAGCACTTCTATGGCCTATATATCCTACAATTCCACACATAACTCTAATTTGGTTTAGTATAATAAATTTTTAAATTTAACCTTTTGTCATTTGGGACATTTGGGTGACTTCCATATAAAATGGTTCCTAAAGGATTTAAAACTGAAGCCAAGGGAAGGTTACCAAATGTGTTGGTTTGTCTGTCAACAAAAGTAGCAACTGATGAGATGCTAATCGATTCTGTAACAGCGATACCCAATCTAACGTTTTCGTTGTAATTCCCTTGATTGTTTACTTTAAGAATTCTTTTTATATGTTCGGTTAAGCGTATGGTATATTTTATTCCTTTTTTATCTCCCGTGGTTTCCGTTTCCAAAATTCCTCCAAAAACAAATTTATCATTTTTTGGATTAATCGCCGTAGAAGTATCAAAAGTATAGTCTACTAAAACAGAATTATTAGTAGCATCATAAATGAAAATTCTTTTAGGTTCTGTAGCTGCTGGCACATTTGCCATACCATTTGGCGTAGATTGATCTACGTAAAAAGTCAGCTTTACATCATTAATTAACCAATTTTGAGTAGCAATTTCATTTCTTAAAGATTGCAATTCACCATTGCTAAACAAATCAACAAAAGCCATAGAGCCATTTCCTCCTCCTTTAATAAATAGTCTTTCGTCATTGGTAGCGTCCAAGCCTGCTTGATATTCTTGAGAAATAGCATGCTCAAGGAAATTAATGGAGTTACATCTTATCGCCTGAGAGGCATCGTACCCAATTTCTAAGCTGAATTCTTTTCTTGTTCTGTCTGGATTAGGATTTTCTGTTGTAGGTTCCACTGAAGATTTATAGAGTATTTTAAGTTCAGCCTTTGAAAAATCTATCATAGCTAAAGCTCCTTGTCCAGGATTGATTTCTTCAACCTCAAACAAAAGTCCTCTAAAGTAATTTTTAAAAAGATCGTTATTAAAAAGATTACCTGAAGTAGTAGCATCTAATATTTTTTGTTGGAAAAAACTATTTTTTAAATCCAACCAAATTCCAGGCGCTTTTCTTTCTTTAACCACACGAAGAGTTAAATCATTTTGGTTTGCTAAAACTTGTCCATCACTCCCCACATACAAACCAGCTCCATTAGTTTTGTAAATGATTATTTCTTTTTTATCAAAGAAAAATTCATCGTTCTGAGCAACATTACTACTGTTATTCAAAATCTCAGTTCCTTTGAAGGGATCCATTAAAACTGATTTTTCGTCACTGAAATACTTTTGAGCGGTTTCAAAATTATTTACAGGGTCAAAATCTCTTATGACATATCCGTTTTCAACAACTTTTAATCTAAATTTACCAGTTTCAGGATTCCCATAAATAGAGTCGAGAGTAAAAGTTCTGTCGCCATTAGTTTCGGTAGTCACATCAGAATCTACAAAATATGGAACGTATAAATATACAGAATCAACTACAGGATTGTGTCCAAAAGAAGGATTTTCGTTAATTAATTTCACTTGAGAAACATAATGCGCTTTTGTAACACCAAACTTTGGATTGTTAAAAACACCTAAAGCATTAAGAGGTAGATTATTGGTTTGTACCGCTTCGGTTTTTTGAGTAAATGCATTTATATTTTGAACTTCTCTTACTTCTAAAGCAAAATCACCATCGGCAATCACATCTGAATCAATAGAATTAAAATCTTTATCACATGCAACCAACAATAAAAATAGAAATGCTATAGAAGCTATTTTAAAAAAACTTTTTTTCATAATGGTAAAACCCTTTTATAGTAAATGATTCTTAATAAAAGAAGTATAAGCTTCTTTAATAGTGTCTTTGGGAGCGAAAGGTAAAAAAGGTTTATTCGAACTTTCTATAAATTTTGTTAAAGTTGAGGACAAGACTTCGGAACCCGCAACTACTGCATCAGAGTGAGTAATAGAAACTTTCATTAAATTTTCAAAAGTAGGTGATTCTAGTTCTGAAACTGCTTCTTTATTTATGTTGTCAAACAATACTTTGTTGATAAATTCTTTATCTAATTCTCCTTCAAAACCCTGTTCATAAACAGATGTAACAATTTTAGTTTCAGCAAATATACCTTCGTTTTTGTAATAATGCTTTAAGTAAACTGGTAACATTGCTGCCATCCAACCATGAACATGAATTACATCTGGAACCCAATTTAGTTTTTTCACAGTTTCTACAACCCCTTTGGCAAAGAAAATAGCGCGTTCGTCATTATCAGGATACATAACTCCATCCTCATCAGTAAATGTTGCTTTTCTTTTAAAATACTCGTCGTTGTCAATAAAATAAACTTGGATTCTTTCTTTTGGTATAGAAGCAACTTTAATAATAAGAGGCATATCCATATCGTTAACCACTAAATTCATTCCTGATAAACGAATAACTTCATGCAACTGGTGTCTTCTTTCATTAATATTACCATACCTTGGCATAAAAATACGTATTTGACCTCCTAATTCATTAATCATTTTCGGCATTTCATACGACTGTAACGACACTTCGTTTTCAGCTAAATAAGGCACCACTTCAGATGATACATATAATATCCTCTTGTCTTCCATAATGTATTCTAGTTAATTATTGGTTTAAAAAACCATGCAAAATTACAAAATTTTATGGATTTATCTACTAAAATAGTAAGTTTGCACCTGATTTAATCAAGATATAAATGCTCATTTTTAATAAAAAGTCTGATTTAAGCGCTTTTTTAAGCCCTTTAATCCACCAAAATAAATCTATTGGGTTTGTTCCTACAATGGGAGCTTTACACAATGGACACCTTTCGTTACTAGAGAAATCACTTTCTGAAAACGATGTAACCGTAATGAGTATTTTTGTAAATCCTACTCAATTTAATAATGCGGAAGACCTCGATAAATATCCGAGAACATTAGAACGTGATGTACAAATTATGAAAGAACTTAGCAACAACATCATTGTTTATGCACCTGAAGTAGCCGATATTTATGAAGGAAATACCGTTTCAGAAATTTTTAATTATGATGGTCTAGAAAATCAAATGGAAGGCAAACATCGCCCAGGACATTTTGATGGTGTAGGAACTATTGTAAAAAGATTGTTTGAAATCATAAAACCCAATAAAGCTTATTTTGGAGAAAAAGACTTCCAACAATTACAAATTGTTAAGAAATTAGTAACTAAGTACAACATGCCTGTAGAAGTAATTGGCTGCCCTATTCATCGCGAAACTAATGGTTTAGCTATGAGTTCGAGAAACGAAAGATTATCTGTTGAGGCCAAAGAAAAAGCGGCTGTTATTTTTCAAATCTTAAATACCGCTAAAGCGTTTTTTCAAAATAATTCAGTCGAAAACACCATACAATTTGTAGAAAACGAATTCAAAAAACATCCTGAATTTGAATTGGAATATTTTGAAATTGCTGATGAAACAACACTTTTGCCTATTTCCGAAAAAGAAGCCAACAAAAAATACCGAGGTTTTATAGCAATTTTTATAGAGAATATTCGATTAATTGATAATATTTCACTAAATTAATTACCTTTGCATCATGCAAATTCAAGTAGTAAAATCAAAAATTCATAGAGTTACCGTAACAGGTGCCGATTTGAATTACATTGGAAGTATCACTATCGATGAAGCTCTTATGGAAGCTTCTAACATTATTGAGGGTGAAAAAGTTCAAATCGTTAACATCAACAATGGTGAACGATTAGAAACTTATGCTATCAAAGGACCAAGAAATTCAGGTGAAATAACCCTTAACGGACCAGCAGCAAGAAAGGTGCATCGCGGCGATATCATTATCATCATTTCGTACGGAATTATGGGCTTTGAAGAAGCAAAAAAATTCAAACCAACTTTAGTGTTTCCAAACGAAAAAGATAACTCTTTAACGTAATTTGAAAACCCGTATCAGAAAATTTTTAAGCCTAACTATCCCTTTGTTAATTGGGTTAGGTATTATCTATTATCAATACACAACACTTTCATCTGACGAATTAGAAAAAATTAAAATCAGCTTCATAAAAGCCAATTATTTTTACATTTATTTATCCCTTTTTATAGCACTTTTCGGATTTTGGTCGCGTGCCTATCGATGGAAATTTGCTTTACAACATCTCGGATATAAAACTAAATTTCACAACGACCTACTGACCGTTTGTGTTTCTTATTTAATCAACTTAACTATTCCTCGCTCGGGCGAAATTTCAAGAGCCGCTTTATTAAAAAAATATGAAGGAGTGCCGTTTGACAAGGCGTTTGGAACCATCGTTGCCGAACGAATTGTTGATATGTTGATTTTTTTACTTTTTGTTGCCATTGGTTTTTTATTACAATTTGACACTCTGTACCAATATCTAATCAACAATGGCGTTCAGTTTGAAACATTAATTGGACTTCTAGTTGCTGGTTTTGTGCTTTTTATCCTCTTTATTCTCATTTGGATTTATGCCGAATGGAGTATCATTTTAAAACTTAAACAAAAACTATCTGGCCTAATCGAAGGCATGCAAAGTGTCCTAAAAATGAAAGACAAATGGAAATACATTTTTCATTCATTTTTCATTTGGTTCTCCTATTTAGCAATGTTTTATGTAACCATATTTGCCTTACCCGAAACTTCTGAAATTAGTTTTGATATTGTGGTAATGGGATTCATTTTTGGAACTTTAGCTGTAGGATTTACTAATGGTGGCTTAGGAGCTTACCCTCTTGCCGTAGCTTCTATATTTAGTTTATACGGAATTTCAGAGGGAATTGGAACTGCCTTTGGATATTTAATTTGGGTTTCTCAAACGTTATTAACCATTTTCTTAGGTCTGTTATCTTATTTACTTTTACCACTTTTAAATAAAAAATAAATTAGTAAATTGCTAATCTATTTTGAAACCATCACTAAAATGAAATTAAAATTTTTAATTATCAGCCTTTTTGCTTTATCTACAACTTTTGCACAACGCATTCCTGAATCAATCGAATCTAAGAAAATTGGCACTAGAACATTCACGGTGATCACACCTCCATCTTACGAATCTAGTCCCGAAAAAAAATATCCAACATTTATAGTTTTCGATGGTGAATACTTGCTAGATCCATTTGATGGTATTTTAAAATATGGAAGTTATTGGGATGATTTACCTGAAATGATTC
The DNA here is from genome assembly GCA_019105125.1 of Flavobacterium sp. GTDB lineage: Bacteria > Bacteroidota > Bacteroidia > Flavobacteriales > Flavobacteriaceae > Flavobacterium. The sequence continues at coordinate 4,885 of JAHRWO010000032.1, read as the reverse complement.
TCATAGGAATCAACCAAAATTATGGAGAAACACGATTTGCAGATTGCGAATTTGATGAAGCGGGGTTTCCTTCAGGTTCTGGAGCGGATTTTTTCGAATTCATTGGCCAAGAATTATATCCTTACATCGATAAAAAATACCGAACGCTTCCTTTCCGAATGATTGCAGGTCACGATACTACAGCCGGTTTCTTAAACTTTTATTTGTACAAAGACAACCCAATTTTTAATGCCTACATTTCATTAGCACCAGAAATGGCACCAGAAATGGAAAAACGTGTAGCAGAACGTTTGGCTAAAATGACCAAACCTGTTTTCTATTATCAAGCAACAAGTGAAGGCGATTTAAAAAAAATAAATGAAAAAGCAGTGGAATTAGACGCAAATGTTAAAGCCATTCCTAACCCAACTTTCAAATATCAAAATGATACTTTCAAAGGTGCTTCGCATTATTCTTTAGTAGCTAAAGCAATTCCAAATGCTATTTACTTTATTTTTGATGGTTACCAACCCATTTCAATGTTAGAATTCCAAGATAAAATTTTAAAATTAGATTCAGGTTATACTGATTATTTGATTGCAAAATATGAAGAATTAGAAAAAAAATTTGGTTTTAAAATAAAACCAAGATTGTCTGATTTTAAAGCCATTGAAGCTGCTATTCTTAAAAATAAAGCATACAACGAATTAATGCCATTGAGTGATTTTGCTAACAAACATTATCCAAAAACAACATTAGGCACTTATCATGAAGCACTATATTTTGAAAAAACTGGGAACTACAAAAAAGCAATAAAAAGCTATCAAAAAGCATTTTCACAAGAAGCAATTCGTGAGATTACAAAAGATTTTATGATGAATCGTGCGGAAGCTTTAAAAGGAAAACCAGACAAACCAACGGAAGAAGCTCCAGCGAAAGTTCCTACTGAGATACCAACAGAAGAAAAAAAACAAGAATAACACCCAATGAGTAAAGTAAAAACGGCTTTCTTTTGCCAAAATTGTGGCACCCAATATTCAAAATGGCAAGGTCAATGTAATGCCTGTAAAGAATGGAATACCATTGTAGAAGAATTGGTTCAAAAAGAAGAAAAAGTAGCTTGGAAAACCACAACAGCTACTTCTAAAGCAGTTACAAAACCTTTACTTGTAAAAGAAATAGACACCGCACAAGAAATCCGATTGAACACGACTGATAACGAGTTGAATCGGGTTTTAGGTGGCGGATTAGTCCCAGGTTCCTTGACTTTGTTAGGTGGTGAACCAGGAATTGGAAAAAGTACGTTGCTGTTGCAAATTGCTTTAAAATTACCTTATAAAACCCTTTATGTTTCGGGAGAAGAAAGCCAAAAGCAAATTAAAATGCGTGCCGAACGTATTACCTCAACCGGCGATAATTGCTACATTTTAACCGAAACCAAAACCCAAAATATCTTTCGTCAAATTTTAGAAATTGAACCCGATATTGTAATTATCGATTCGATTCAAACTTTACATACCGATTATATCGAATCGTCTGCGGGAAGTATTTCTCAAATTAGAGAATGTACGGCAGAGTTGATTAAATATGCGAAAGAATCCAATGTGCCTGTTCTATTAATTGGACACATTACTAAAGACGGAACCATTGCTGGACCTAAGATTTTGGAACACATGGTCGATACTGTTTTACAATTTGAAGGCGATCGAAATCACGTGTACCGCATTTTGCGTTCCTTAAAAAACCGTTTTGGTTCTACTGCCGAGTTAGGAATTTACGAAATGCAAGGTTCTGGTTTACGCGAAGTGGATAATCCATCCGAGATTTTGATTTCGCATAAAGACGAGCAACTTTCAGGAACTGCAATTGCTACTACTTTAGAAGGTATGCGTCCGTTGATGATTGAAATTCAGGCGTTAGTAAGCACCGCAGTTTACGGAACACCACAAAGAAGCACAACGGGTTACAACGCCAAACGCTTGAACATGATTTTAGCCGTTTTAGAAAAACGCGCTGGTTTTCGATTAGGCACCAAAGACGTTTTCTTAAATGTAACTGGCGGAATTTCTGTAGAAGACACCGCGATTGATTTAGCTGTTGTGGCTGCTATTTTATCCTCAAACGAAGACATTGCCATTGCAGAAGGTTTTTGCTTTGCCGGAGAAGTTGGACTTTCAGGTGAAATTAGACCCGTTAACCGCATTGAACAACGCATTCAAGAAGCAGAAAAATTAGGATTTACGACCATTTTTGTTTCCAAACACAACAAAATTTCGTTGAAAAACACCGGAATCAAAATTGTTTTAGTGGCCAAGATTGAAGATGTGGTGAGTGAGTTGTTTGGGTAATTATGAGTGATTTAAAAGAACGAAGATTAAAAAGTCTTGATTACCAAATTCAAGAATTAGAAAACCGTCCCAATTATTATAAAAAATATTGGCTTAGGATAATTGTAATTGGTGTTTTAGTAACATTAATTGCTCCAGAATACACCAGATACAGTAAATACAATAGAACAAAATATGAATCTTTAATTGAATTTTTTGATTACAACTATCCGTTATGTTATACTGTTGTTGCAGTTTCTTACATCGTACTTTGTGCAATTATGCTATTAACTTTTAATATTCAAGACAAGAAAAAGTTGAAGAAATTAAAAGAAAAACGAGATTTTAATGATTTGTTTAGAGGATAAATAAACCTGTCAGGTCTAAAATTGCGCTATAGTTGCGGTAAAAAATTCGAGCGATAAGTTTTTCTCAAACCAACATCTACATTTCAACCCATATCGGTTCTTCTTTGTAAAAGTATTTTAAAATATCACTACTGATATCTTCTTTTATAGTATAATTATCTTTTTCTAATTCCTTTACTACATTAATCAATTCAGAATAGTTGAAAACTTCATAATTATCATTCAAAAATTTATTATTCATAACTACTTTATATTCTTCAAATTTTTTCAATCTAACATTATCTTTGAAAACAGAAATTACATTTCCTGAAAAGTAATATTTAGGCAAATATTTTTCATCTAAAACATAAAAAGTTAAAGGATAATGCTCTTTATAACCAGGTTTGTTAAAGTAAAAGTTATCTATTTCAGTAGCTTTAAATGCTAAAAGTAAATTCTCTTTTTTATCAAATAAAATTTTTGTCTTCCTGTTAAAGGAAATCAATGTAAAATTTTTGTCAGAAAATGTAATTTTCATTTGATTAAAGAATTTTCTATTTCCTTTATCAATAAAAGGTAAGACACTATCGCATATATATTTTTTTTCGTCCAAAATTTCTAAATCCGCGGGAAATGAAAAACTATCAATGATTTTTTCACAATCATTTTGCTTGTTTGCAACTTGACCTTCTTTTTTTGTACATGCAAAGAAACAAATAGAACAAAAAATAATTAAGATTGATTTTTTCATAAGTAAAATTATTTTCTAAATCCCCTCCAACAACTCCAACGCCTTATTTACACTTTTCACATTATCAAAAGTCAGTAATAAACGTAAGCCGTTTTTGGTTTCTTTTTCTTTTATTTTACACACGTTTCCGTTGCGTTGCGCAAATTGTAGCACTTTCATAAAACGGTTACTTTGGTAAAAATCACTTTGTTGGTCGCCAATGAAATAACCTACCATTTTACCTTGTTTCATCATCAAACGTTCAATTCCCATTGCGGTAGCTTTCCATTTAATGCGTACGCTATTTAGTAACGCAATGGCTGGTTTTGGTAAAGCACCAAAGCGATCAATTAGTTTTTGTTCAAATTGTTGCAACGTAGCTTCGTCTTTAATTTGGCTCAATTCGTTGTATAAATTCAAACGTTCGGTAATGTTGTTGATGTATTCATCTGGAAATAACAACTCGAAATCGGTATCAATTTGAATGTCTTTGACAAATTCTTTGGTTTCGATGTCATTCTCTTCTTGGTACAAGTCTTTAAATTCGTTTTCTTTCAACTCGTCAATGGCTTCGTTCATGATTTTTTGGTACGTATCAAAGCCAATTTCGTTGATAAAACCACTTTGTTCACCACCTAATAAATCTCCCGCACCACGAATTTCCAAATCCTTCATCGCAATATTGAAACCGCTTCCTAATTCGCTAAATTGTTCCAAAGCTGTAATACGTTTTTGCGCTTCACCCGTCATCATCGAATACGGTGGTGTAATGAAATAACAAAACGCTTTTTTATTACTTCTTCCCACACGACCACGCATTTGGTGCAAATCAGACAAGCCGAAATTATTGGCGTTGTTGATGAAAATCGTGTTCGCATTCGGCACATCTAAACCGCTTTCGATAATGGTGGTTGCTACCAAAACGTCAAATTCGCCTTCCATGAAAGCCAACATTAATTCTTCTAGTTTTTTCCCATCCATTTGACCGTGACCGATGCCCACTTTTGCGCCTGGCACCAAACGTTGAATCATTCCGGCAACTTCTTTGATGTTTTCAATTCGGTTATTGATGAAATAAACTTGGCCACCACGTTGAATTTCATATGAAACCGCATCACGAATCACTTCTTCATTAAAACGAATGACTTGCGTTTCAATCGGATAACGATTTGGTGGAGGCGTTGTAATTACTGATAAATCTCGTGCCGCCATCAACGAAAACTGCAACGTTCTCGGAATCGGAGTAGCAGTTAAAGTCAACGTATCGACATTCGTAGCAATAGTTTTCAATTTGTCTTTTACGTTGACACCGAACTTTTGTTCTTCGTCGATAATCAACAAACCTAAATCTTTAAATACCACATTTTTATTGACCAATTGATGTGTTCCAATCAAAATATCGACTTTTCCTTCTTGCAATTTTTGAAGCGTATCGGCTTTTTGTTTCGCAGTTCTAAATCGGTTCAAATAACTCACGGTAACTGGCATATCTTTCAAACGTT
>JAHRWO010000030.1 GCA_019105125.1 Flavobacterium sp. | reverse complement strand
AACGTTTTCTCATCTAACTTTTTCAATTCATCCATCGTTGGACTAAAAAACGCATTTGAAGCTGCGATTGCATTTTCTAAATCTGCTTGCGAATGAACCATTACAGTAATTTCCTCTGCTAAACGTTTTTGTAACGCTCTTAAATGAGGTGCTTCGTTGTGTTCTGCAATTAATTTTTCAATCGTTTCTTTATCTAAGAACGTGAAAATCTTAATGTATTTTTCAGCATCAACATCCGAAGTATTTAACCAGTATTGGTAGAATTTGTAAGGCGAAGTTCTTTCCGCATCTAACCAAATATTGCCACCTTCCGATTTTCCGAATTTCGTTCCATCCGCTTTTGTAATTAACGGACAAGTTAACGCATACGCTTTCCCAGATTCAATTCTACGAACTAATTCGGTTCCTGTGGTGATATTTCCCCATTGATCGCTTCCACCCATCTGTAACGTACATTTTTTTGCACGGTATAAATGTAAAAAGTCGTAACCTTGAACTAATTGGTAGGTAAACTCCGTAAACGACATTCCTTCTGAAGTTTCTCCAGTTAAACGTTTTTTAACCGAATCTTTCGCCATCATGTAGTTCACGGTAATGTGTTTTCCTACATCACGAATGAATCCTAGGAAAGAAAATTCTTTCATCCAATCGTAGTTGTTTACTAATTCTGCAGCATTAGGTTCCGCAGAAGTAAAATCTAAGAAGCGAGCCAATTGACTTTTAATCGCTTCTTGATTGTGACGCAAAGTAGCTTCGTCTAGCAAATTTCTTTCATTAGATTTTCCTGATGGATCACCAATCATTCCGGTTGCTCCACCTACAAGCGCTAACGGTTTATGACCACTCAATTGGAAATGTTTTAACAACATTACACCTACTAAATGTCCTATATGTAATGAATCGGCGGTTGGATCAATCCCCACATACGCCACACGCATCTGCTCCATCAAATGTTCTTCTGTGCCTGGCATTACGTCGTGGAGCATTCCTCTCCAAGTCACTTCTTCAATAAAATTTTTCATGATTCTTAAATAATTTGAGCAAAGATAGTTTTTAGTTTAAAAGTTTAAAAGTTTTATTCAAAATTCAAGGGCAAATTCAAGTTCAATTTCAAATGCAAAAATCAATAATAAAGTCAAGTCTATTTTCTAACTTCTAATATCTATATTCTATCTTCTCAAAAAATCTTATCTTTACCACATGATTTTAGTCACAGGAGCAACAGGGTTAGTAGGTTCTCATTTACTAGTAAAACTTCTTCAAGAAAATGAAGTAGTAAAGGCTTTATTTCGTTCAGAGAAGCAAATTGAAAAAGTAAAGAATGTTTTTACATTTTATAATCAGTCCAATCTTTTTGATAAAATTCATTGGGTGAAAGGCGATATCACCGATATTCCTTCTTTAGAAATTGCCTTTCAGAATGTTACCTATGTGTACCATTGTGCTGCATTAATTTCATTTGATCCAAATGATGAAGAAGAACTAAGAAAAATCAACATTGAAGGCACTGCAAATATTGTAAATTGCTGCATTGATTTTGGCGTAAAAAAACTTTGCCATGTGAGTTCAATTGCTGCCTTAGGAACACCAAAAGATTACGAAAACAGCATCACAGAAGAAACAGAATGGAATCCTGAAGATTTACATAGCGATTACGCCATTACAAAATACGGAGCCGAAATGGAAGTATGGCGTGGACATCAGGAAGGTCTTGAAGTGGTAATCGTAAATCCAGGTGTTATTTTTGGTTATGGTTTTCCCAAAAAAGGAAGCGATCAGATCATCCAATCTGTAAAAAAAGGCATGACATTTTACACGAAAGGAAATATTGGAATTGTGTGTGTTGAGGATGTGGTGAAATGTATGACACAATTAATGAAAAGCAATATAAACGGAGAACGATTTACTATAGTGGGAGAAAACATTTCCACAAAAGAATTACTTGATTATATTGCTATCGAATTACAAGTTAAAAAACCCAACAGAGAAGCCACAAAATGGATAACCGCGGTAGCTTGGAGAATGGATTGGTTGATCTCAAAATTAACAAATCGAAAAAGAAAATTTTCACGGAATTTAGCTCATTCTGCCCACACAACTACTCCGCTTGAAGCTACAAAAATAGAAAACACATTAGGTTTAGTTTTTCAAAAAAAGGAAGATTATTTAAAAACTATTCTGAAACTTCAATAACGTTGTTTTTTATAGGGTCATTTATAACCTTTCCTGCTTTTTGTATGTTTTGGTCGAGTCGTTCAGATACTTTTTTATAAATTCTTTTGTAAACACGAGAATCTGCTGCGTAATATAATTGGTTTTCCTTGTACATAACACTATCAATTTGGTATTTTTCAAAAATAAATTGATTAGGTTTTATGTTCTGTTCAATGAGTTTATTTGGGTAGGCTCCTTCAATGGCTTGCAATAACGAAACATCATAGATAATATCTACCATTACCTCTTCTTCTAAAAGACGCTCGGGCTTTTTAACCGGATTCTTTGAACAAGAAACTACAAATAAAGCAAAAAACAAAATGAATAACTGTCTCATTATATTTCTCTTTCAAATAATAAACGTTGGCCTACTTTTAAATCTTTTACTTTACCGTTTTGATAAACTAATTTTCCGTTAACAAAAGTATGAGTTACTCTCGATTTGAAATTATATCCTTCAAATGGCGACCAACCGCATTTATATAAAATATTCTCTTTTTTTACATTCCAAGGCAAATGCGCATTAACAATTGCTAAATCGGCATAATATCCTTCACGAATAAAGCCACGTTTCTCAATTTTAAAAATTTTAGCTGGATTGTGACACATCTTTTCTACAATCTTTTCTACTGAAATTTTTCCTTGATGATGCGCTTCAAATAAAGCTACAACCGCATGTTGTACTAACGGACCACCTGAAGGACAAGTTAAATATGGATTGCATTTTTCTTCTAAAGTATGAGGAGCATGATCAGTAGCAATTACATCGATTCTATCATCTAATAACGCTTTCCAAAGTGCATCTTTGTCTGCTTGAGTTTTAACTGCTGGATTCCATTTAATTAATGACCCTTTTGCATCATAATCCGCATCGGTAAACCACAAATGATGAATACAAACCTCAGCGGTAATTTGTTTTTGCTCTAATGGAATTTTATTGGTAAACAACTCCATTTCTTTTGCTGTTGACAAATGAAAAACATGCAAACGAGCTCCTGTTTTCTTTGCCAACTCAATTGCTCTTGAAGAAGACAAATAACATGCTTCTTCACTTCGAATTAAATGATGAAATTTCATAGGAATATCATCACCATATTCTTCTATATATTTTTGAGTATTGGCTTTAATCGTAGCCTCATCTTCACAATGAACCGCAATTAACATTTTTGTTGAAGAAAAAATCTTTTCTAAAACTTCCGGATTATCCACCAACATATTACCTGTTGAAGAACCCAAAAACAATTTAATTCCGGCAACATTTCTTGGATTGGTTTTTAAAACTTCTTCTAGATTGTCATTGGTTCCTCCCATCATAAACGAATAATTCGCATATGATGTTTTAGCTGCAATTTGATATTTATCTTCTAAAAGCTCTTGCGTAACGGCATTTGGAACTGTATTTGGTTGCTCTATAAATGACGTGATTCCGCCAGCAACTGCAGCTCTACTTTCAGTTTCAATATTTCCTTTATGAGTAAGCCCAGGCTCTCTAAAATGCACTTGATCGTCAATAGCTCCGGGAATCACATAACTCCCTTCTGCATCAATAATAACACAGTCAGATGATTTTGGACTAATTTTCTCAGCAATTTCATTAATGAATTCATTTTCAATTAAAATATCACCCTCAAAAATAGCTCCTTCATTAACAATTTTGGCATTTCGAATTAAAACAGTACTCATTATAGTCTATTAAATATTTTACGTAATCTCAACATTATCACTCCAACAACGGCTTCACGGATAATTCCTCCACTCATTTTGGATTGTCCTTTAGTTCTATCGGTAAAAATGATAGGCACTTCTACAATTTTAAAATTTTTGACAAAAGCACGGTATTTCATTTCAATCTGAAACGCATAACCCACAAACTTTATTTTATCTAAGTTGATAGCTTCTAAAACTTGTCTTTTGTAACATTTAAAACCTGCCGTAGCATCTGCAATTTTCATGCCTGTTATCATTCTTACATATACAGAAGCAAAATATGAAAGCAAAACACGACTCAAAGGCCAATTCACCACATTAACCCCGTTAGAATATCGAGAACCAATTGCTACATCAGCACCGTTTTCACACGCAGCTAACAGCTTTTCTAAATCGTTTGGATTATGAGAAAAATCGGCATCCATTTCAAAAACATAATCATATCCATGAGAAAGCGCCCATTTAAACCCAGCCACATAAGCCGTTCCTAAACCCGATTTTTTCATGCGTACTTTCAAGTGCAATTGTGTTGGAAATTCTTTTTGTAGTTCTTCTACTTTTGCCGCTGTACCATCAGGCGAATTATCATCCACAATTAAAACATGAAAAGGAGTTGGCAAAGCAAAGACCGCCTTTACAATCGCTTCTATATTTTCAATTTCGTTGAATGTTGGAATAATAACTATACCCTGAGCCATAAAAAACTTGTATTTCAATTGCAAAAATAAGGTATTTCTAGCTGACTATTCTTAATAATTTTATAATAATGAATATGACAGTATTTTTTGTAATTTTGCAGCAATTATGTTAGCAATTCAATTACACGACAGAATCATCGAAAGCAAAGATTGGGCCACCATCTTGTTTGTGATTTGCGTGGCTATAATTGCAATTAATAAAACCATATCTTCTGTACGATTTAACGAATTTGTTCGTTTGGCATACTCCGACAAATACACTAAAATTTATCGCGATAGTAGTAACTTGATGAGTGGTTTTACTATTTCGATGTTTGTTTTGCAATTAATTTCATTTTCATTTTTTACGCTATTGGTTTTAAATCAATTTAATAGAGCTGAAAAAACGGACTTAATTGTTTACATCCAAATCTTCACTTTTTTGAGTGTTTTTATCCTTTCCAAATTCTTAGTTGAGAAAATTATTGCAACAGCTTTTAAAATTGAAGAATTCAACGAGCAATTTAATTTATTGAAAGTCAATTATAGAGCTTATTTTGGATTCATTTTATTACCTGTAAATATCATTTTATTCTACAATTCGTTTGATTCGGATTGGTTTTTTTGGACATTATTGATTACCCTTATCACCATAAACATCACTACTTACTTGGTTGCATTGAAATTGTATCAAAATTTACTATTACGTAAAATATTTTATTTTATTTTATATCTTTGCACCCTTGAAATAGCACCTTACTATTTTATTTATAATTGGTTTACAAAAAATTAGAGAGAAATATGTCAAATTTGAAAGTGAAAACAATATTAGTTTCACAACCAGAGCCTAAAGTAGAAAATTCTCCGTATTTTGAGCTTCAAAATAAACTGAAAGTAAAGGTTGATTTTCGACCTTTCATCCATGTAGAAGGTGTTCCGGCTAAAGAAGTTCGCGCTCAAAAAATCGACTTAAATAATTATACTGCCATCATATTAACAAGTAGAAATGCTGTAGATCACTTTTTTAGAGTAGCTGAAGAAATGCGCTACAAAGTGCCAGAAGATTTAAAATATTTCTGTCAGTCTGAAGCGGTTGCTTTTTACTTACAACGTTATGTAGTATATAGAAAGAGAAAAATTTATGTGGGTCAAAAAGACTTCGCTGATTTAGCTCCATTAATCAAGAAATATAAAGACGAAAAATTCTTATTACCAAATACCGACCAATTAAACGCCGATGTTCCTCAAACATTAGATGGTTTAAAAGTAGAATGGAAACAAGGTATTTTCTACAGAACGGTAATGAGTGATTTATCAGACTTAAAAGATGTTTATTACGACATTTTAGCGTTCTTTAGTCCAACAGGAATTAAATCGTTATTTAAAAATTTCCCTGATTTCCAACAAAACAACACAAGAATTGCTGTTTTTGGAGAAACCACTAAAAAAGAAGCTTTAGAACACGGTTTACGTGTTGACATCATGGCTCCAAGCCCTGGAACACCATCGATGACAGGAGCTTTGGAAAAATATGTAGCTGAAGCTAATAAAGGAAAATAAAAAACAAACAAAAATATATAGAACCCAAATTCGAAAGAGTTTGGGTTTTTTGTTTGATTAATACCAACAAAAAAGTCCCGAAAATTTCGAGACTTTTTTACTATATGAATTTCTCTAATTACAATTGAGGACCAGCTGCAACTAACGATTTTCCTTCTTCGTTATCTGTATATTGAACGAAGTTTTTGATGAATCTTGAAGCCAAATCTTCTGCTTTTGTTTGCCATTCAGCAGCATCAGCATAGGTATTTCTTGGATCTAAAATGTTAGTGTCTACATTTGGCAAAGCAGTAGGAACAACAAAATTAAATACTGGAACTGTTTTCGTTTCTGCTTTCTCGATAGAACCATCTAAAATAGCATCAATGATTGCTCTTGTATCTTTAATTGAAATACGTTTTCCTGTTCCGTTCCAACCTGTGTTAACCATGTAAGCTGTAGCATTGTGTTGCTCCATTTTCTTAACTAATTCTTCACCGTATTTTGTTGGGTGTAATGATAAGAATGCTTTTCCGAAACAAGCTGAGAATGTTGGCTCTGGTTGAGTTACTCCTCTTTCAGTTCCGGCTAATTTAGCTGTGAATCCTGACAAGAAGTAATATTTTGTTTGCTCTGGAGTTAATTTAGAAACTGGAGGCATTACTCCGAATGCATCTGCTGTTAAGAAAATAACTTTAGTAGCGTGACCTGCTTTAGAAACTGGTCTTACAATGTTATCAATAT
>JAHRWO010000344.1 GCA_019105125.1 Flavobacterium sp. | reverse complement strand
GAACTATTCGATGGGATGGTGAGCCAATGGACGCTGTTCTCGATTTGAAAGCAACGTATAAAACATTCGCAAATCCAGCCGTATTGGTTGAAAGTGCTTCTTTTAATAGAAAAGTAGATACCAATGTTTCTATTCTCTTAAATGGTAATTTAAGTAATCAGCAACCTGATTTTAATATTGATTTTCCAACAGTGAGTTCTGTTTTAAAAAGTGAAATTGATTACAAATTACAAGATAAAGATACACGTCAAACACAGGCTTTTGCATTGATGGCTACGGGAACGTTTGTGACAGCAGAATCAGGAGGAAACGCAGCTTATGGTTCGTTAATTGAAGGAGCAAGCTCAATCATTAATGGCTTGTTTGCAGATGAAGATAGTAATTTGCAATTAGGTTTAGATTATTCTCAAGGAAATAGATTAACGGAGATTTCGGATCGAGTTGGTGTTACATTAAGTACAAGAGTAAACGACAGAATTACGATTAATGGAAAAGCAAACGTTCCTGTTGGTGGAGTAACGGAATCTGTTATTGTAGGTAATTTGGAAGTTTTAATTCAAATTAATGAAGACGGAACATTAAATGCTCATGTATTTAACCGTGAGAATGATATTAATTACGTGGGTGAAGGAATTGGATATACACAAGGTTTAGGGATAACTTATAATGTGGAATTCAATACCTTTAAAGAAATGTTGCGAAAAGTATTCAGTAGTAACAAAAAGAAAAAAGATACTTCAAAATCGCAAGATGAACTACCAGATTCTGAATTTCCACCAGAATTCATAGAATTCATCAACCAACGAAAAACGAAATCATCTGAAGCTACAAAAGAGGAACCAATTCGAGTTCCTGAAATCGATTAATTCTTAGTATTTTAGTATAAAAATCAAAAAGTTATTAACGAAAACGTTTGAATTTGCCGCTATTATTAAATAGTTAGCAAAAATCGCTGTTTTTTAATTTTTCGTTTTATAACTTTACATAAACAATCAAAAATAATATGTCGACAAAGATTAAAAAAGTTGGTGTTTTAACATCTGGAGGCGATTCTCCTGGGATGAATGCTGCCATTCGTGCAGTGGTTAGAGCTTGTGCTTATTATAATGTAGAATGTGTTGGTATTTACAGAGGTTACCAAGGAATGATTGAAGGAGACTTCAAAGAAATGGGACCACGTGATGTGAAAAATATTATCAATAAAGGAGGAACTATTTTAAAATCGGCTCGTTCTGCTGACTTTAGAACTGCAGAAGGAAGAAAAAGAGCATACGATAATTTAGTTGCGGCTGGAATTGACTCTTTTGTAGTAATTGGTGGTGATGGTAGTTTTACCGGTGCTGAAATCTTTAATGAGGAATTCGGATTTCCAGTAATTGGAATCCCAGGGACAATCGATAATGATATTTATGGTACAAGTCATACTTTAGGTTATGATACCGCTTTAAATACCGTAATTGACGCCATCGATAAAATTAGAGATACCGCAAATTCGCATAACCGATTATTTTTCGTAGAAGTAATGGGAAGAGATGCTGGGCACATTGCATTAAACGCTGGAATTGGAGCAGGAGCAGAGGAAATTCTTATTCCTGAAGAAGATTTTGGTTTAGACCGATTAGTAGAATCGTTAAAAAGAAGTAAAGGTTCAGGAAAAACTTCCAGTATTGTGGTAGTTTCTGAAGGAGATAAAATTGGTAAAAACGTTTTCGAATTAAAAGATTACATCGAAGAAAACATGCCAGAATATGATGTTCGTGTTTCGGTTTTAGGACACATGCAACGTGGTGGTTCTCCTTCTTGTTTTGACCGAGTTTTAGCTTCTCGATTGGGAGTTAAAGCAGTGGAAACGCTATTAGATGGAAAATCGAACTACATGGTGGGTTTAAATCAAGATAAAATTACTTTAACACCTTTAGAGCAAGCCATCAAAGGACAAAGTGAAATCGATATGGAATTGGTAAAAGTATCCGATATCGTATCATCATAACAAAATAGTAAATTAAAGAAAAGAAAAATGTCAAAAGTAAAATTAGGAATTAACGGATTCGGAAGAATCGGAAGAATTGTATTCAGAGAAACATTCAATAGAGATAACGTAGAAGTAGTAGCTATCAACGATTTATTAGACGTAGATCATTTGGCTTATTTATTAAAATATGATTCAGTTCATGGTCGTTTTAATGGAAAAGTAGAAGTTAAAGACGGACAATTATATGTAAACGATAAATTTATTCGTGTTACAGCAGAAAGAGATCCAAAATTAATCAAATGGGACGATGCAAGTGTTGATGTAGATGTTGTAGCAGAATGTACTGGAATTTTTACCACTTTAGAAACGGCTCAAGCGCACATTGATGGTGGTGCGAAAAAAGTGGTAATTTCAGCTCCTTCAGCAGATGCACCAATGTTTGTAATGGGAGTAAATCATACAGAAGCAAAAGCTACAGATACCATTGTTTCTAATGCATCATGTACTACTAACTGTTTGGCTCCATTAGCTAAAGTAATTCACGATAACTTCGGAATTGTTGAAGGATTAATGACAACAGTTCATGCTTCAACAGCAACACAAATGGTAGCTGACGGACCTTCTAAAAAAGATTGGAGAGGTGGTCGTGCTGCAAGTGTAAACATTATTCCATCTTCAA
>JAHRWO010000356.1 GCA_019105125.1 Flavobacterium sp. | reverse complement strand
GTAACGATTTGTCAAACTCATCTAAAACATAGGTTTTTACATTTTCGGTAGCAAAACTTCCTCGTTCAATGTGGTCAGCAATTCTCCCTGGCGTTCCAATTAACAACGCTGGCGGATTGCTTAAGTTTTTAAATTCTGTTTCTATCGAGTGCCCTCCATAACACGTATTGACTTTGTAATGAGTTCCCATTTTTTTCCAAACTTGCTCAATTTGCAAACCTAATTCGCGTGATGGTACTAAAATTAAGCATTGCACACCTTTTACATCTTCTTCTAACAATTGAAAAATTGGTAATAAAAAAGCTAACGTTTTCCCCGAACCTGTTGGAGAAAGCAATAATACATTATCTTCATTCAAAATAGCTTGTTGCGCTACTTCTTGCATTTTGTTTAAACTTTGAATACCAAGATTCAATAGTACATTGTTGGAATATGGATTTTGACTCATGTGGCAAAGATAAAGCCAATTAATTAAAAATTACGAATTATAAAATTCTACCTCAAAAAGATTCTTTATTTTTGAAAATCTAATACAAATCTGCTATGCGTTTTTTACAAATAAGTTTACTTTTCTTATCGATTTCTGCGTTTTCTCAAAACAATTTTACCACACCTTTTGAACGTGGTAATGGCAATCAAACGACTACTTACGAAGAATGCATTGCGTTTTATGAAAAATTAGACGAAAGTTTTCCCAACATCCAAATGATTCAAAAAGGTACAACCGATAGCGGAAAACCTTTGCATTTAGTACTTTTTTCAAGCGAAGGCAAATTTGATTTTGACGAATATTTTACTAAAAATAAAGCTGTAATTTTAATCAACAACGGCATTCACGCTGGCGAACCTGACGGAATTGACGCTACCATGATGTTAATGCGCGATTTAGCCATGGGAAAAATAAAAACGGCTAAAAACACGTTAATTGCTGCTATTCCAGTGTATAGTGTTGGTGGCATGTTGAACCGAAATTCGCATTCAAGAGCCAATCAGAACGGTCCGGAAGCATATGGTTTTAGAGGAAATGCGCGCAATTATGATTTGAATCGCGATTTTATCAAATCGGATACTAAAAATTCGAGAAGTTTTCAAAAGTTGTTTACCGAGTTAAATCCAGATATTTTCTTAGACAATCACGTTTCTAATGGTGCGGATTATCAATATACGTTTACTTGTATTGCAACCCAACATGAACGTTTGGGAAACAAATTAGGCAATTATTTCATCAATGAATTGTATCCTTCGGTGGTGAAAGACATGAACAAAAAGAAAATCGATGTGGTTCCGTATGTAAATGTACACAGCACCACGCCTGATAAAGGTTTTGAGCAATTTACCGATACACCAAGATATGCGACAGGTTATTCAACTTTATTCCACACTTTAGGATTTGTTCCCGAAACACACATGTTGAAAGTCTACAAAGAGCGCGTAAAAGTGACTTACGAATTTATGGTCAGCACGATCAATTTCGCCGATACAAATTGGCAAAAAATCAAGCAAATTCGAAAAGAAGCATTGAAAGAATATCAAGCAGGAATGCAATATCCATTAGACTGGGCAATTGATTCAACCAAAGTATCTTATATTGATTTTAAAGGCTATCAAGGCGGTTACAAACCAAGTGATATTTCAGGAAAAGACCGTCTGTTTTATGACAAAAGTAAACCGTTTACCAAGAAAATTCCGTTTTATGGGAATTATAAGCCTACAAAATTTGTAAACATTCCGAAAGCGTATATTATTCCACAATCGCAATGGCAGGTTTTGGATATTTTGAAATTGAATAATATTAATGCACATCGCCTTCAAAAAGATACGGTTATTGAAGTAGAATCGTATAAAATTGAAAATTATCAAACTTCAAAATCGCCTTACGAAGGTCATTATGCACATTACAATACGAAAGTTACTAAATCGATTCAAAAAGTAAAATTTTTCATGGGAGATTATGTGTTTTACACGAATCAACCTGGAGTAAAATATTTAGTAGAAACCTTAGAACCAGAAGCGGTAGACAGTTATTTCAACTGGAACTTCTTTGATCCTATTTTACAACAAAAAGAGTATTTTTCGAGTTATGTTTTTGAAGATTTAGCAAAAGTATTCTTGGATAAAAATCCAAAAATAAAAGCCGAATTGGAACAAAAGAAACAAAACGACAAAGCTTTCGCTGAAAACGGCGCAGCGCAATTGGATTGGGTGTACAGACAATCGCCTTATTACGAGAAAGCGCATTTGCAGTATCCTGTTTATCGTATTAATTAGACAATTTAAAAAAACAAAGAAATTTTCATATTAGCTAATCCAAAGAAAAATAAATATTCTATTTGACAC
The DNA here is from genome assembly GCA_019105125.1 of Flavobacterium sp. Classification (GTDB taxonomy): domain Bacteria; phylum Bacteroidota; class Bacteroidia; order Flavobacteriales; family Flavobacteriaceae; genus Flavobacterium. The sequence goes on along the minus strand of JAHRWO010000356.1, from coordinate 709 downwards.
ATTTTTCCTTTTCCTTCTCTAAGTAATTTATTACAAGTTCCATTATTTCATCTTGAGTTTTATATTTATTTCTATTTTTTATATATTCATCTTTAATTATTGGAACTATTCCTTCAAGATAAATCCAACCATCATTTATCATTTCATTATAAAGTTTATCAGATTTTTCTTTTCCAAAAACAATTTCATTAATTACAATTTCATTTGCACGAACTAAATGTTCGTAAAGACATGTTTTCCAACCTTTATATCCTTGAGATTTTATCTTATCATGTATAGGAATTAATAAACATTCACTTTCTTGCAATTGGTAATAGTATTTATCAATCAATGGATTACAAAAACTATGACTAAATTCATGAATAACATATTCTGAAAGAATATTTTGAGTGTCAAAAAAAGGTATTTTATTTATACTATCATAACTAGGCCCGATAATTGCAATTAAATTATTGCCTTTTTCGTTTTCAATATCTACTTCATATCCACCATTGTGCAATAAAGCAGCTAAAATAATTGAATAGGAATTATTTTTTATACCATAATGGCTTTCTAAAATTGAAATAATATTATACTTGTTTAATTCTTTTTTGGTAGACTTATTTATTTTCTTGTAAAACTTTGAATGGTTTTCAAAAAAATGTTTAAAATTAGACTTTTCATAAAAATCTTTGAATTCATTTCTAATAAGATTTATAGAATCTTTTGA
>JAHRWO010000282.1 GCA_019105125.1 Flavobacterium sp. | reverse complement strand
GAATGAAATTAACACCAAGATTAAAAATTGATTTTGGAACACAGATTAAACAGGTTTTAAAAATTTATTTAATTTCTTCAATCAGTGTTCCGGAAACTTTCACTTCATCTTCTGAAACAAATCCCAAATCACAATCCCAGCACTCACTGAAATGTTCAACGAATGTTTGCTTCCCAATTGCGGAATTTCAATCACACCATCGCTTAAGTTAATTGCCTCTTGAGAAACCCCTTTTACTTCGTTTCCAAAAATTAAAGCATATTTGTTATTCATTTCTGGTTGGAAATCATCCAACATAATCGCATTTTCGGTTTGTTCCACCGAATATACTTTTACATTTTCTGATTTCAATTGGTTCACTACAGTTAAAACGTCTTTTGCATATTCCCAAGTCACGGTTTCCGTAGCACCAAGAGCTGTTTTGTGAATTTCTTTGTTGGGCGGAGTAGCCGTAATACCGCACAAATAAATCTTTTCAATCAAAAAAGCATCCGAAGTTCTAAAAACCGAACCAATGTTGTGCAAACTTCTAATATCGTCTAAGATTACAATAATAGGTGTTTTTTGAGCTTCTTTAAACTCCTCAATGTTTTTGCGTTCTAATTCTGCGTTGGCTAATTTTCTCATGTGACAAAAGTAAAGATTAATTATAAAACTTTAAAACTTGATTTTTGAAATTGATATTGTCATTGTCTTTGAAATTATTACCTTCGCAATCATACTTAAAATTTGAAATTGTGGCTAAAAAATCTGCAGCAACTCCCGATAAAACACCAAAGGAAACACCATTAATGAAACAATACAACGAGATAAAAAACAAATATCCCGATGCATGTTTGTTGTTTCGTGTGGGTGATTTTTATGAAACTTTTGGAGAAGATGCTGTTCGTGCTGCAGGAATTTTAGGGATTACGCTAACCAAGCGTGGTGCTGGAAGTGATAGCGAAACCGCCTTGGCAGGATTTCCACATCATTCTTTAAATACGTATTTACCTAAATTAGTTAAAGCCGGTCTTCGAGTAGCGATATGCGATCAATTAGAAGATCCCAAAATGACGAAAACTATTGTCAAAAGAGGTGTTACCGAATTGGTTACGCCTGGAGTTTCAATGAATGATGAGGTATTACAGTCGAAGTCGAACAACTTTTTAGCATCGGTTCATTTTGGGAAGAAAATGGTTGGTGTTTCATTTTTAGATGTGTCAACAGGCGAATTTTTAGTGGCACAAGGCAATGAAGAATACATTGATAAATTGTTGCAAAACTTTCGTCCGAGTGAAATTTTAATTCCGAAACAGTTTAAAAATCAGTTTAACTCGGTTTTTGGAGAGGATTTTCATACCTTCTTTTTGGAAGATTGGGTGTATAAAGAAGATTATGCTTTAGAAAGTTTGACGAAACATTTTCAAACCAATTCGCTTAAAGGTTTTGGAGTAGAAGAATTAACCGAAGGTTTGATTGCTTCGGGAGCGATTTTATATTATTTATCGGAAACGCAACATAATAAAATCCAACATATCACCAATATCCAACGAATTGCAGAAGACGCCTACGTTTGGATGGATAAATTCACGATTCGAAATTTAGAGTTATATCACAGTTATAATCCCAATGCGGTAACACTTTTGGACGTGATTGATAAAACGCTTTCACCAATGGGAGCAAGGCTTTTGAAACGTTGGTTGGCACTTCCGTTGAAAGACATTGCAAAAATCAGAAGTCGCCATGAGGTGATTTCATATTTGAAAACCAATCCTGAAGTTTTACAGCAAATTCAATATCAAATCAAACAAATTTCCGATTTGGAACGTTTGATTTCAAAAGTAGCTACAGGAAAAATTTCGCCAAGAGAAGTTAATTTCTTGAAAGATTCGTTAGATGCGATTATTCCGATTAAAACATTGGCTTTGGGTAGCGATAATGAAGCGTTGCGAGTTATTGGTGATAGTTTGCATGCTTGCGAGTTGTTACGAGAAAAAATCAAAACAACTATTCAGGAGGATGCTCCAGTAAGTGTGAATAAAGGAAATGCAATTGCTGTTGGAGTTCATCCCGAATTAGATGAATTAAGAGCCATTTCATCAACAGGAAAAGGTTATTTGGAAGAATTAGAACAACGCGAAAGTGCTGCTTCTGGAATTCCTTCTTTGAAAGTGTCGTTTAATAATGTTTTTGGTTATTATATCGAAGTTCGAAATACACATAAAGACAAAGTTCCAGCGGAATGGATTCGCAAGCAAACTTTAGTGAATGCAGAGCGTTACATTACAGAGGAATTAAAAGAATACGAATCAAAGATTTTAGGTGCCGAGGAAAAGATTCATCAATTAGAAACGCAGTTGTTTGAGCAATTGGTGAATTGGATTGCGACGTATATCAAACACGTTCAGTTGAATGCGAATTTAATTGCACAATTGGATTGTTTGACATCTTTTACGCAATTAGCGATTGATAATAAATACGTTTGCCCTGATTTAGATGAAAGTTTTGATTTGGAAATCAAAGAAGGTCGTCATCCTGTCATTGAAAAGCAATTGCCTGTTGGTGTGCCGTATATTTCGAATGATGTTTATTTGGATAGAGAAACCCAACAAATCATCATGATTACGGGTCCGAATATGTCTGGTAAGTCGGCTATTTTGCGTCAAACGGCTTTAATTGTATTGATGGCGCAGATGGGAAGTTTTGTTCCCGCTGAAAGCGTTAGAATGGGAGTGGTGGATAAAATTTTTACCAGAGTAGGAGCAAGCGATAATATTTCGATGGGTGAATCTACTTTTATGGTGGAGATGAATGAAACGGCTTCTATTTTGAATAATATTTCGGAAAGAAGTTTGGTGTTGTTAGATGAAATTGGAAGAGGAACTTCAACTTATGACGGAATTTCAATTGCTTGGGCGATTTCAGAATATTTGCATGAACATCCAAACAAGCCGAAAACGCTTTTCGCAACGCATTATCATGAATTAAACGAAATGGAAGTTACGTTTGATAGAATTCAGAATTTCAATGTTTCGGTAAAGGAATTAAAAGATACGGTTTTATTTATTCGTAAATTAGTAAAAGGAGGAAGCGCGCATAGTTTTGGTATTCACGTAGCAAAAATGGCAGGAATGCCTCAAATTGTAATTCAAAAAGCACAAAAACTATTGAAGCAATTAGAAAAAAGACATTCAAGCGAAGAATTATCCGGAATTAAATCTGCAAGTGATGAGTTACAATTGAGTTTCTTTAATTTAGATGATCCACTTTTGGAAGAAATTAAAGAAGAAATCGTGAATATTGACATCAATACATTAACTCCAGTAGAGGCTTTAATGAAGTTAAACGAAATTAAACGAATGTTGGTAAAAAAATAATTTTAAATAAATTATTCGTTATCAAAAGGTTAAAGAAAAGTTCTGAAAAAGTTTTAATTTTTATTTAAAAAGTGCTTGCAAGAATAAAAATATGTTCTATATTTGCACTCGCAATACGGAACAAGTATAGCAAAGTTCTTAAAAAACGCAATGCGAAAATAGCTCAGTTGGTAGAGCGCAACCTTGCCAAGGTTGAGGTCGCGGGTTCGAACCCCGTTTTTCGCTCAACACTACCAAATTAAAATATTTTTGCTCGAGTGGTGGAATTGGTAGACACGCTGGACTTAAAATCCAGTGGGTAGTAATGCCCGTGCGGGTTCAAGTCCCGCCTTGAGTACAAAAAGCTCCAAACTATGTTTGGGGCTTTTTTTGTTTATAATCTTTTAAAAATAAAATGGGAACTTTTGTAATCAGCAAACGACTTAACGGAAATTATAAATATGAGTTTGTATCTCGAAAAGGGAAAGCCATTTTTACGAGTAATGATTTCGAGTTGCGATTTGAATGCGAGGAAGAGATTGAGCGTTTGAAAGTTTCTATTGATAAATGCGTTTTTATGCGTTTTAAATCGTCTAGTGGGAAATTCTTCTTTAGGTTGATACTTGAAGAGCATGAAATAGCGGTAAGTCGAAGATATACGACTCAGTTATTGCTTCAAAAAGGGATTGATGAAATTGTAAAGTATGCAGGAAAAGCTGAGTTTTTAGACTTTTCCTCTTCGGAAGATATTTTTGGTTCGATGGAATAAAAAAAGCTCTTGTTAAAGAGCTTTTAAAACATGGATTAATAGTTTTTAATTTATTTTTTAATTAATTCTTTTGCTTTTTCAATCTCAGCTTTAGTAACTTCCTCTATTTTATTAGAAGTTGAGTCTATAATCTCGGAAGCAGTAGAATCGATTTTAGCTTCAATTTTTTTTGTAACTTCATTTTTAGTAGAATCAATTTTAGCTTCTGTTTTTTCAATAATTTCTTGACACGAAATAAATAACATGGCAAAAGCAGAAATAAGTACGATGTTTTTCATTGGTAAAAGTTTTTTAGATTAGACATAAAAAAAGCTCCACAAAGTGGAGCTTAATTTTTTTGTTCTAGCAATAATTATTTTGCTGGAGCAGCTTCAGCTGGAGCAGCTTCTGTAGTAGCAGCAGCAGAATCAACAGCAGTAGTATCAGCTACAGGAGCAACTTCTTCAACTGGAGCTTCAACAACTGAATCAGTAGCTGGAGTTTCCTCAGCAGCATTTTCTTTACAAGAAACGAACATAGCAGCAACAATTGCTAAACTTAAAACAACTTTTTTCATCTTACTAAATTATAAAGGTTAATTATTAATTCGGAGCAAAGATATAAATTTTTTGACATGTCAAAATGTTTTTAGACAAATTTTTTAATTTTTTTTTCTTTGGATTCCGAAATGCTTTATTTCAAATGGCGTGCCAAACTTTTTATTTTTAAAAATATATGTAATTATTTGGCTTTTTGAGACTTAGGATAAACAATTGTCATTTCTTCGATAAGGTTTTTTGCACCAGCAAATTTGTCAATTACAAATAAAATATAACGTGCATCTACCATGATATTTCTACAGATTTCTGGACTGTAATAAATGTCACTCATAGTGCCTTCCCAAACTCTGTCAAAGTTTAATCCGATAAGGTTTCCTTTTGCGTCTAAAGCCGGACTTCCTGAATTTCCGCCAGTAGTATGATTTGTAGCTATAAATGCTAATGGCATTTTACCATTTTTATCAGCATATCTTCCATAATCTTTTGCATTATACAAATCGATTAATTTTTTTGGAACATCAAATTCGTAATCGCCCGGAATGTATTTTTCAATAACACCATCTAAATAACTTACAGGTTCATAAATAACGGCATCACTTGGCTTGTATCCTTTTACTTTTCCATAGGTTACACGTAATGTACTGTTAGCATCAGGGAAAATTCTGTCGTTAGGGAAGAATTCCATAATTCCTTTCATGTAGGTTCTTTGTAATGCAATGTTTTTCAAATTGATTTCATCAAACTTTGGCGCTACATTTTTTTGGTAACTATCTGCAATCGATTTAACCAATTGATATCCTTTATCTTGATTTAGTTTCTCTAAAACCGATTTTGCATCACCATTTAATAATTCTTTCAAACCATTAAAGCTAGTTAATTTCGAAGAACCAAAAACAATTGTTGTTAAAGCTGAAGCATTAATGTTATTCAAACTTTCAGGCAAAAACTGTTTTGGTGATTTCGTAGCATATAAATTGATCAATTGTTCAAAAACTTTCTCATCC